>CAYSMT010000361.1:0-3883 GCA_964432135.1 uncultured Acidobacteriota bacterium | reverse complement strand
GGCCCCGCAGGACGCATCATCGTCCACGGCCTTCACGCCGAGCGACCGGAGTGGAATGTAACCCTCGTCAAAGACGAGGAGATCAACGTCAACCGCTGCGCGGTCCCCTATGGCATCGCCTCTGAGAAAGCGCTCGAGCTCTTCGATATCCCGAATGCGCTCGTAACGAACTATGGCGCAGAGCTGATCATCGACCGAGCTGTCGCTCTCAACACCCAGGCACACCGACTGACCCTCGCCTCGGGAAAAACGCTGCCCTATCGCCAGCTCGTCCTCGCCACAGGCGCGCGGGCCCTGCGAGTGCCCCTCTCCGGCGCCGAGGACCCACGGATTCTGTCCGTGCGCTCACGAGATGATCTCGCGCGCCTGCGTGAACAGACCGCCGCCGCACACCGCGTCGCGATCATTGGTGGCGGCTACATCGGCGTCGAAGTGGCCGTCGAGCTGCGCCGCCACGGCCTCGAAGTCTGCCTGATCGAGATGCTCGACGAGATCCTCATCGCAGGAGGTGAGCCCGAGCTCGCCTCCCGCGTCGCGGACATCCTACGCGAGGAAGGCATCGAGCTGATGACGAAGCGGCGCGTCGCGCACTTCGAGACAGGCCCAGAGCTGACGACCGTGCTCGACGATGGTCGTCGCATCGCGAGTGATTTCGCCGTGCTCGCGCTCGGGATAGAGCTCAACACGGATCTCGCGCGACACGCCGGGATCGAAGTTGGGAGCCACGGCATCGTGGTCGACACGCGGCTGCGGACCAGCGCGCCTGATGTCTACGCTAGCGGTGACTGCGCCGCCGTGCCGTCACTGATCACCGGGCGTCCCGTGCGCGCAGAGTTTGGCACCAACGCCGTCTTCATGTCACGCGTCGTCGCGCAGAACCTGCTGGGCCACGAGGAAGACTTCCCCGGCGTGATCAACGCCCATGCGACGAGAGCCTTTGATTGGGGCCTCGGCGCCGCCGGCTTGAGCGAGGCTGCCGCACGCAGCGAGGGCTTCGAGATCATCTGCGGGCTCTCTGAAGTCCCGGACAAGTACCCGATGATCGAGGCGGTTTCCACAATACTGACCAAGCTCGTTTTCGAGGCGACCAGCGGCCGGTTGCTCGGCGGGAGCGTTCTCCGACGCGGCGACGGCACGGCAATCGCGGCAGACTTTATCTCCCTCGCGATCCAGCTCGGTGCCACCGCAAAGGATCTGCAGCGCTTTCAGTACGCAACACACCCTGAGCTGGCGGCAAAACCATCCCACAACGCTTTCGTCTTCGCGGCAAGAGATGCGCTGGCACAGCAGGAGTCGCCAGGCCGTCAGTGCCCCGAAGCACCGCAGTGATGCTCACCGGGGGACGCGCCGTGGTGACAATCATTCCCTCCCGCTTCGAGACGATCACCGAGCCAGAGCTGCAGCGCCTCCTCGACGGGCATCGCCGGGACGCCCGTGATGACATTCATTCCAGAGCTCTCCAGCATGCGGACCGCCCGCGGCCCGATCCCCCCCACAAGAACGACTTTGATCTGCTGATCCGCCAGCCAGCGCGGAAGAACACCCGGCTCGTGCGGAGGCGGCGTGAGATCCTCTCGCGCGACGATTTGCTTTGCCTCACGATCCACGGTCAGCAAAGCGAAGAACTCGGGATGACCGAAATGCTGGCTGACGCAATCTCCCTGGACAGGAATCGCAACTTTGACTTGTGATGTCACGGTATCTCTCCTAAGCCCTCACCGGGGCCTGATCGAGGATCTCCTCTAGATCCTGCCATAGTTCCCGAAACTTGTGTGCCCAGAACGCATCCGACTCACTGAGCACGCGTCCCGAGCAGATCGCCTCCGCCGCCGCGTCGGCATAGGGTAGCCGCGCGAGGATCCGCACACCCAAAGCACGCACGCGCGCGGCCAATGCCGTGGTGCGCGTGGCATCGAGATCGGCCTTGTTGATCACGACGATCGCCGGGATGCCAAAACCACGCGTCAGATCGAGCACTCGATGCGCGTCAGCTTCCCCGCTCGGTGTGGCTTCCAAGACAACGAGAGCCAGATCGGCTCCCGTCAGGGCGGAGATCGCCGGGCAACCGACTCCCGGTGGACCATCGACAATGACAAGCTCGCGACGCGTTTCCGACGCCAGCACCTGGGCCTCACGACGTACACCTTCGACGAGGGCCCCGGAGTTCTCACCGCCGGGCGCAAGGCGCGCATGAACCAGGGGTCCGTAACGCGTGGCGGAGACGAAGAGCTCACCGCTGCGCCGCCGATGAAGCGTAATAGCCTGCTCGGGGCAGAAGAAGGCGCACACGCCGCAGCCTTCGCAAGCCAGCTCGTCAAGCTCGGGGATTCTGTTGAGACTGGCCGGAGCGACGGAGAGGGCATGGAAGCGGCAGTTCTCAAGACACAGGCCGCACTCCGCACAACGCCCCACGTCGATCCGCGCCGACTCGGCGGCCTCGATCGGCTCCGAACGAAGGCAGCGCTCGGCGACGAGTAGCGACAGATTCGAGGCATCGACATCCGCATCCACCAACACGGGCCGCGACGCGAAAGGCAGCAATGCCGCCGCAACCGAGGTCTTGCCGGCCCCGCCTTTTCCGCTGAGAACAACAAGGGTTTTCATCGCCGTGACCCGTTGGCCCGCGCTCCGTGGAAAGAATCTCCGGTGGCCCACGCGCCTCGCACCTCGCGGGCGAGCTGCTCCGCAAGGCGCGCGCGCAAAGCCACGAGGCGTTCCTCGATCCCCGGCAGAAGCTCGAGCGGAGGACGACCGGCGGCGTAGGCTGCTGCAACGGCGCGCGTATGGGGGATGCGCATCACGAGCGGCAAGCCATGCGCGGCACACCAACGCTCAACCTGGGTGTCTTCCTCGCCCCCACGCGAACGGTTGAGCACGACGACCGACGGCTTGGCCCGGAGGGCCACCAACGCGTGAACCTGCTCGAGGTCGTGAAGGCCGAAGGGGGTTGGCTCCGCCACGAGCAGACAAATCTCAGCCGCCTGGACAACGGCGGCCACGGCGCAGGAGGCACCGGGAGGGCCATCGAGGATGAGATCTCCTCCGGCCGCGCTTGCCTCGCATGCGGCATCGAGCAACGCGTCGACGACCGGGGTCGCGCGCGATTCACCGATATCGAGCACGCCCTCGAAGAAGGTCACTCTTTCGCTCGAAGCGCGCCGAATCTTGCCCATCGCGTGAGGCCTTGTCGATATGGCGCCCGAAGGGCAGACGAGACCGCAACCCCCACACGCGTGACACTGGCTGGAAACGAAGTGGATCTTCTCCCGCAAGGGTACCAACGCGCCAAAGCGACACAACGCCGCGCAAGCTCCGCAGAGATGGCAGAGAGTGGCATCGATCTCGGGGAAATCGACCTGAACCGGCCGGGACTCCCGCTCATCTAAGCCCGGCAAGTAGCGGTAGGCGTTGGGCCCTTCGACATCGCTGTCAGCCAGGGTTAAAGGCGCCTCACGGCTCCACGCGAGCGCAAGAGCGGTGGCGAGGGTCGTCTTTCCTGTCCCGCCCTTACCACTGATCACAGCAACGATCATCCGTGCGCTACTCCCGGCCGAGGAGCGGCAGCTTGCCCGCCTCGAGACGAATCAAAGCCTCGTTGACGCTCATTCCGCTACCCCGGTAAGTGCGTATCTCCGCGGCCTCGAGGACCTCGAGCGCTTTCGGGCCAAGGTGGCCCGTGATCAGCTCGCGAGCGCCGGAGAGAATGACGGCCTTCGCCGCTTGGACGCCTGCGCCATGGGGCGCACCGGAAGCGCCTTCAACTTCTTCGAACAACAGCTTCTCGGGATCGAAGAGCAGCAGACACGCCGCCCGCCCGAAGCGCGGATCGACGGCGCTGTCCGGGAGCTTCCCCCGTGCACTGATGCAAACCTTGCCGCGACCC
>CAYSMT010000360.1:0-3883 GCA_964432135.1 uncultured Acidobacteriota bacterium | reverse complement strand
CAATGGGGCGCGCTCGGTAAGCACGACGCGATCCTTGAAGGTGCCCGGCTCGCCCTCATCGGCGTTGCAGATCACATAGCGCTGTTCCGCGTCAGAGCTGCGGGTATACTGCCACTTCATTCCCGTCGGAAATCCCGCTCCACCACGACCTCTCAAACGCGCCGTCTTGATGGCGCGAATGACCTCCGCTGGGTGAAGCGCGGTTGACTTGCGGATAGCCGAACCCGGATCCAAATCATCGAAAATCACGGGGCCGGCGCGCCGGATATTGTTCACGACCATCGACTGTACGAGCTCGTGACCGTTGTTTCCGTCACCGAAGGTGCGCACGAGGCGCTGGGGATCACCATGAGTCCGGAGCTGCCGAACCATTGCTAGAGCAGCATCCGTCGAGAGCTTGGTCACGACGACATCATTGACAAGCGCAGCGGGCCCTTGATCCGACATCCCGATGCACGCCGTCCACCGGAGGCTGATCTGCCCATCGTCCGTCGTCTCCCCGAAGCGAATGCCGAGAGCCTGCTCGAGAGCGGCAGCAACGCGCTCGCTTCCGTGCATACGATCAATGACATCGTTGCACAGCCGGATCACGACACGTCCCTCGGGTTGATCAGAAAGGAAGGAGTAAAAGGACACGACGCGCTCCACCTCCACCCTTTCCGTGCCGATGCCAGCCGCGATCAAATCAAGTGCCTGGCTCGATACGTGGCCATGCTCTCGCTGGACCCGGCACACGATGTCGATCAAACGACCTCTGCTGTTTCCAAAGGCGGCGCAGATCGTCCGAATGCTCTGCTCAAATGCGCGATCTCTGGTCATGAAATGCTCCATCTCGCCGGCTCAGACGGACCCAGTCGTCAGGTAACGATCCGTGTCTTCACTCCGATACCGATCTAAATCGTGAAAACTATCACGAGTAAAATCTCGGGAATTATAGGCCTCGCCTTAGAGCCGGGCTAGCCATCTGAGCAAGAAATCGTGATTTTTTTCACGCAAGGCAAGCAAGCAACGCGCACCAAGAGGCGAGAGGCGTACCGCAGTGGTAATTTACTGAATATTCAAGTATTTACCGCTTTCACCAGAAGAGGCCTTGGCTCTTTTTTCACGAGGGTCACCCGCAGAATACAACATCGGACAGACCCCTTCTGGGACGGATCTACCTTAGCCGTCTGTACAGAACTGAGCGCTTTGCTTTGTGATTCCGACAAACACGACAAAAAGTCGGAAGGCACGGCTCCCGGCTTCTCGTGCTTAGCTGCGCACTGGTTCGGATCAGTGCGGGTTAGGGAGAAGTCACCATAGGCTGACCAAGAGCAGCATCTTGCTTTGAAAGCATTGGCTCGGGGTGGTCGATGCTCGTGCGATGACAGGTGGCGCAACGAAAGAGATCGGGCCGATCGAGCTCCGGACGTGCTGCCTCGCGCTCGTGACACTCGATACAAAGCTTGTGCATCGCGAGGCGCATCCCTGGCGCGAGAGCTTTCTCGAAGCGCGGCACCAAGTCGTTCGCTGTCATCATGTCTTTCTTGTGACACTGCGAACACTTCTTCGCCGAGGACGCTGCATGCGCCTGCTCAGAGGCGTGGCATTCGGCGCACGAGTCGTTTCCTTTGCGAGAGAGAGCAATGTGTTGGCGATGATCGAAAATCTGGGTCTTAAGGTACATATCCTGATGACACTCCGAGCAGGGTGTCGCTGTGTCAGCAGGTTTATTCAAGTGGTGACATAGGTAGCAGTTCTTTTCACCGAGACGTGCGATATGCGCTTTGTGCGGGAAACCGACTGTTCCGATCGGAAAGCCGACCCGCAGCACTCCTCCCCCTCTCGCGCGCTCGACAGGCGACGCTTGTACGAGGGTCTGCCAAGGTGTCAGCGTAAAACCCAAGGCCATAGCAACAAAAAAGAGGAAAGAGTAGATACGCCGCGGACAGAAGTGGGCATCTCCAAGCCAGACCCTTGAAATATGATCGAAGTGCGGCAACTCGAAGAGCTGCAGTCTCTTGTGCTGTTCCTCGCCCTCCTGGATCTCAGGTTCCACTGGAAAGTGTTCCTGGATGTAGAAGAAGATCAAGGCAAAACCAGCAACGATACCCAAGGAAACGCTGAACTCCGTCCACGTTGGGAAGTAATCGCTCCCGGTCGTCCAAACCTGGGCCAGCCCCGAAGCGTTGATGCGATTCAGCAGGAAACCCGCGACGCTGAGCATCGACGGAATGAAGACACCCGTCGGCGTACGCCGCACGGCAGGAATGGCGAAGAGAATCATCGGTACAACGCAGCTCAGCGCCATCTCAAAGAGGAAGAGCCCACTGGCGGCAGAACCATCGAAAATCAGCGCGAGCTTGTCCTGGCGCCAGAGATCGACGCAACGGAAGGCAAGGTAGAAAGCCAACGCGAAGGAGGCAATCCGAGCGAGCCCTGAGAGCATGCGGGTGTGCGGTGGCTTTTTATACATCCAGGCGGTGACCGATGACTCGAAGATAACCATCGCGAGACCGAGACAGATCGCCGAAACGAAGAAGATCTCCGGTAGCCACGAGGTATACCACAACGCGTGCAACCGAAAAGGCATGATCAGCAAAAGCGAACCAAGGGAAGATTGGTGCAGGGTCGAAAGCATGATACCCAGCACGATCATCGGCAGTTGCAAGCGCAGCAGGAAGCGATAGAGACGCTGGAATCGCGTGCGCTCGAAGACGACTGGCGAGAACTCGAGAATCAATACCGTCAGGTAGAGCATCACGCACCACGCGACTTCGAAAAGTGGCGAACGCGGATTCCAATAGATCGTGGGGCGCCAGATATTCCATGGCAGGCCTAGATCGTAGAGCAGACCCACAGCAACCGCAGCGTAACCCAACATCGCGGTGAGAATCGCGGGCCGCGCCGCGTGGTGGTAGCGACGGCGCTGGAAGATGTGGGCGATCGCAGCAACGACGAATCCTCCCGCGGCAAGCGCAACACCACCCATGACGTCGAATCCGACCCACAGGCCCCAAGGCGTCCGATCCGAGAGTGCCGTAGTGACTCCGAGCCCACGGGTGAAGCGCACAACAGTCGTCGCCGCAGCCAAACCAACGATGAACCATAAGATGCCTTTGAAGACTTGAATCCGCCTACTCATGGTCCACCTCTTGCTCAGAATCACTCCCAGGGGCCGTCACATCGCCGGCCTCTTTCTGGCGCCGCATCCTTCGATCGACGACCCACCAAACACCGGTCATCAGCGCCCCCATGCCGAGGAACTCGCCAGGCACCATCCTCAGAGCATGCCAAGTACGCTCAGGCAAAGGCGCGTCACCACCCGGCTGATCGAGGCTCTGCCATGCGAGGAAAGAGAGATCGACTTGAGAGATGTAGAGCACATTCGAACCGCCGATCTCGTGCTCGCCCCAGATGTGGTCGATGTAGCGACCGGGCTCCGCCGCGATGCGCCGACGGGCCTCGGCCAGCATCTCCTCCCGGTTGCCGAAGCTCGTTGCTTGTTTCGGGCAGGCAGCGACGCAAGCCGGTTTGTCGATTTCTCCAGCACGCATCTTCTCAAAGCAGAGAATGCATTTGCGTACACGGGGCACCGGAGAGGACCATTCGTATCTTGGGATGCCATAGGGACAGGACATCATGCAGTAACGACAGCCCATGCAAATGTCACTGTCGTAGACGACAGGACCCTCAGCCGTCTTCTGCAGCGCGCCGACGGGACATACAGACACGCAGGCCGGGTCGATGCAGTGCCGGCACTGTTTACGAACCTTGGCACCCTCCGCAGTGGTAATGATCGTCGTCCAACGATCCGCATTGAGCCGGTCTGGAGCGCTTCCAACCCGAGGAGCCGAATCTTCGACGGGTAGCTCATTGACGCGTTTGCAGCCTGCGACACACT
>CAYSMT010000359.1:3425-3887 GCA_964432135.1 uncultured Acidobacteriota bacterium | reverse complement strand
CGCCGGAGAGATGCTCTTTGGCGCCCCCTTCCACGGCTCGATTCATAGGCGTGTTGTTGTGTGTCGTGGAGACGATCAGGTTGGCCATCGTGATCTGATCATCCTCATTGACACGGTAGTGGTGAATCAAGGTACCCCGAGGCGCCTCGATGATACCAACGGCTTCCTCCTGGCGCGTACCGTAGGCCATCAGCTCATGGCCCAGCAGGTCCGGATCATCCAGGAGCTCGCGGATTTTCTCTGCCGCGTGAAGAGTTTCGATCATCCGCGCCCAGTGATAGGCCATCGTGATCTGATTTGGCTTACCTCCGCTCAGCTCTGCGAACTCTCGGCGCGCGGCTTCGGCGAGAGGCGTATCAATCCTCTCGCAAGTATTGAGCCGGGCGAGTGGGCCGACGCGATACCAGCCCTCCACCGGCCCTTGGCTCTTAATGAAGGGGAACTTCATATAGGACCATGGCC
>CAYSMT010000359.1:0-3415 GCA_964432135.1 uncultured Acidobacteriota bacterium | reverse complement strand
CCTCCTCGCTGATTTGGTCCATATACCGCTGATCCTCGAGCTGGTCGAAGACGATTTCGCCGGCCGCGTCGATACAGCGCAGCATACCGTCGTAGAGCTCCATCGCGCCGTCCCCCGCAACGATGCTCAGATGCTTGGAGTCGAACGAAGCGAAACCTTGCAGCTCCTCGAGATGTTCGAGGGTGTAATCCCGTGCGATGCCAAGCGCTGCCTCGGCCCAACGGACGTTCTGATCGACTTCCTTGAGCAGCAGATCACGTTCCTCGGCGGTGAGGCTCTTGTTGACACCCCCGGGAATCGCACCCGTACCGTGGATCCTCTTGCCGGAGGTGATCCGAATGACTTCCTGGCCGAACTTACGCATCAGAACACCTTGCAGCGCAAGCTCGGGATGTTTCTTCGCGACACCAATGACGTTACGAATAGCTGGATCGGCATCGAAACCGAAAAGTAGATCCGGCGAGACGAGGTGAAAGAAGTGCAGCGCGTGGGATTGGAAGGTCTGGCCGTAGTGCATCAGCCGGCGCATCTTCTCTGCTGTCGGCGTGATGCGCTCAACTCCCGCGATGCGGTCCATCGCTTTGGCAGCCGCAAGATGATGGCTTACGGGACATATACCGCACAGGCGCTGAACAAGAACCGGCGCCTCCCAATAGGGACGTCCCTGTATGAAACGCTCAAAACCACGGAACTCCACGATATGCAGCCTTGCCTGCCGAACCTGCCGCTGCTCGTCGAGGAGGATCGTCACCTTTCCGTGTCCTTCGACCCGAGTCACCGGCTCAATGACGATGCGCCTACTCTCGCCGTTCGCGCTCATACTCGTTCTCCCAAGAAAAAGGTCCAGCCACCTTTTTCGGAGCAATACTTGACGACCGACCTTGATTCGCTCCAGAAGAAGGGGGCACCTTTTTATTCCGCTCCAGAAAAGATGGCTAGCACGTTTTTTCAGGAGCAACACCAGATTCAGTCATATTTGATCAGCTCGTAGGGAAGCTCGAGAGGCTGATGGTTGAGTAACGCCAACAACGCGGCCCAGATCGCGTCCGCCGGCGGTGGACAACCGGGCAGGTGATAATCGATCTTGACAACCTCGTGCGCCGGATAGACGCGGTCGAGCAGCAGCGGAATCTCAGGGTCGTTCGGAATCTCTCCGCCCGGATTGAAAACCGTCGGCCCATGGAGGAAGGCCTCATCGAGGCACTCCTTGAGCGGAATATTGTTCCGCATCGCTGGGATACCGCCCATGATGGCGCAGTCGCCGAGCGAAACAAGGATCTCGCAGTTCTCCCGGAAGCTCTTGAGCACTTCGACGTTCTCTTCGTTGCAACAACCGCCCTCGACCAAACCGACAAGGCAGTGCCGCGTAAACTTCTTGATGTCATCGATCGGCGACTTGTCGAAATCGACGAGTTCTATCAGTTCCAGGATCCGCTCGTCGATGTCGAGGATCGACATATGACAGCCGAAGCAGCCTGCCAATGACGTTGTCGCGATTACCGGCTTGCCCATGGATGCACCTCACTCCCCGGCCTGGAGCCGGCTCTGTTCGATCTCGCTGCCTATCGCCTCATGGTCATAGCGCCGCTGGCCGACAGGAACCGCATACCCCGTGCGCTTGATGACGATCGCTCCCACCGGACAAGCCTGCATTGCCTCGTCCGCCACCTGAGCATCCGTGCTCGCAAGACCTGCCTCGGCATTGACCTGAACGCGTTTACCGGGCCCACGGCCGACGAAGTCAAAAACTTGCTTGTGATCGACCTCCCGCGAGGCTCTCACACAGCGACCGCAGAGCACGCAGCGATTGCGGTCGATGAAGATCTCTTTGTGGCTCGCATCGAGTTCGCGCTGCGGGAAGAGGTAGGGATAGCGCGGCGCAGTGATTCCAAAGCGGTAGGCAAGAGCCTGAAGCTCACAGTTGCCGCTGCGCTCGCAGAACATGCAGAAGTGATTTCCCTCGACGAAGAGCATTTCGACCAGGCAGCGTCGAATCTCGACGACACGCTCACTCTTGCTCTCCACGATAATGCCCGGGGCAACCGGCTGCGTGCAGGTGGCCATCGCCCGACCATTGACAAGGCACGTGCAAACGCGGCAACTGCCGTGGGGTGAGAGCCCGTCGCGATGACACAAACGGGGAATGTAAACCCCAGCCGCCTGTGCCGCCTCAAGGATAGTCTGACCTGGAAGTCCCTCGACCTCCTGATCGTCGATAATGAAGCGGATCTTCTCGCTCATGATGCCCCTCCTTTTTCCCTGCGGAAATGGAGCGAGTCCCTGCCGGTGAGCGCACGTGAGCCTTCCAAAGCGCCCTGGATATCGAAGGTCGCCAGAAGAGCACCTTCTGACTTCTGTAGCTTTGCCTTGTAGAGGGGCTGGAAATTGTCGAGCGTCGAAAGGATGGGGTTCGGCGACCCTTGGCCAAGCCCGCAGCGACTGGCAACTTTAACGGTCTCGCCGAGCTCGCGGAGATAGTCGAGGTCGGCCTCGTCGGCCAAGCCCGCTCTCACCTTTTCGAGACGCTCGCGCAGCAACAGATTGCCGACGCGACACGGCGTGCAGTAACCACAACTTTCGTCAATGAAGAACTCCATGAAATCCGACGCGACTTCCAGCAGATCGCGCCCCGGACCAAAGACCATGATCGAACCTCCGGTCGCTAGATCGTCGAAACAGAAGGCACGATCGTAATCCGCCGGCCCGACCATCTTCCCGGACGGCCCGCCGACCTGCACCGCCGCCGCGTCCTCGGCCCCCACCAGCTCTAACAGCTCGCGTAGCGTCGTGCCGAAAGACAACTCAAAGACGCCGGGACTGCGGCAGTCACCTGAGACAGAGAAGAGCTTGGTTCCTGAGCTACGTTCGGTGCCAAGTTGATTGAACCAACCGGCCCCTTTGTCCAGGATCCGCGCAACGCAACAGAGGGTCTCGACGTTGTTCACCGAGCTCGGGTAACCCCGATAACCTTCCTGGGCGGGAAAGGGTGGACGATTCTTCGGATCGCCTCGACCGCCCTCCGCCGAGGAAATCAGCGCCGTCTCCTCGCCGCAGATGTAGGCCCCCGCTCCCATCTGGATGCGAATGTCGAAGTCGAATCCCTCCTTGCCGCAGATCTCGCGACCCAACAACCCCCGTTCGCGACGAGTGGCGAGCTGCTGCTCAAGCAGCTCGCGCAGATAGGCGTACTCGGCCCGGAGGTAGACGATACCCTTCGTCGCGCCGATTGCGTAGCCCGCGATGGTCATTCCCTCGAAGAGCAATGGGGCGCGCTCGGTAAGCACGACGCGATCCTTGAAGGTACCCGGCTCGCTTTCATCGGCATTGACAAAGAAATAGACATCGTCAGCATCAGCGGGAACAAAGCCCCATTTGACACCGGTGGGGAATCCTGCCCCGCCACGGCCGCGCAGAC
>CAYSMT010000358.1:0-3909 GCA_964432135.1 uncultured Acidobacteriota bacterium | reverse complement strand
AGATGTATGTCTTCTCCCCGGACTTCAACCAGGTCGCCAAGTACGCGGACACGTGGCTGAACATCAACGCCGGACAGGACGGTGCATGGTGGATGGCAGCCAATCACGTCATCCTCAAGGAGTTCCACCACGAGCAGCGAACACCCTACTTCCTGGACTACGTCAAACAGTTCTCGGACGCGCCCCACCTGGTCGAGCTGGTGGAGAAGGACGGCGCGCTGCGGCCGGGACAGATGCTGCGCGCGAACCGTCTCGCGCGATACGCCAACATCGAGCACGGCGACTGGAAGTTCCTCTTCTGGGACGCCGGCGACGATCGTCCCAAGGTACCCGGCGGAAGCTCCGGCTCCCGCTGGGCGGAGGCGGAGAAGGGCCACTGGAACCTGAAGCTCGAGGACGTCACCGACGGCTCGAAGATCGATCCGACGCTGACCTTCCTCGGCAATGCCGACGACACGCCGCTGGTCGAGTTCGACGACTTCGGCGAGGCGCGACCGGTCTCCCGAGCCGTTCCGGCCAAGCACCTGATGACCGCCGATGGCCATCAGGTCATGGTCGCAACGATCTACGATCTGCTGATGGCCCAGTATGGCGTCGCCCGAGGCCTGGCCGGCGAGTACCCGACCTCTTATGACGATGAGCAAGCACCCTACACACCCGCGTGGCAGGAGAAGTACACCGGCCTGAACCGCAAGGACCTGATCCAGTTCACGCGAGAGTGGGCCGGCACGGCCAAGTCCACCGAAGGCAAGTGCACAATCATCATCGGCGCCGGCATCAATCACTGGTATCACGGCAATCTGATGTACCGCGCCGGTATCCACGCCCTGATGCTCTGCGGTTGCGTTGGGAAGAACGGCGGTGGCCTGGCCCACTACGTCGGTCAGGAGAAGCTCGCTCCAGCCGAACCCTGGGGCGCCATCGCCTTCGCGAAGGACTGGATCCCGGCCTCCCGGCTGCAGAACGCGCCAAGCTGGCACTATGTCCATACCGACCAGTGGCGCTACGAGAAGTCCTTCACCGACTATCACACCGTCCCGCCCGCCCAGAAGGACGGTTCGCTGGCCAAGGGGCACACCATGGACGCCCAGGTGCGCTCCGTGAAGAACGGCTGGATGCCCTTCTACCCCCAGTTCAAGGAGAACAGCCTCGACGTCGTGCGCAAGGCGCAGGCGGAGGGCGCGCGGAGTGCTGATGAGGTCGTCGCGAAGGTCACAGAACGGATCAAGAGCGGTGATCTGCCCTTCGCGATCGAGGACCCAGATGCGCCTGAGTCCTGGCCGCGCGTGTGGTTCATCTGGCGCGGAAACGCCCTGATGTCCAGTTCCAAGGGGCACGAGTACTTCCTGAAGCACTACCTGGGCACGCACCACAATGAGATCGCAACGGACATCGCCGAAGACTCGGTCGAGGAGGTCACCTTCCGGAACATCGCCCCCGAGGGCAAGATGGATCTCGTGGTCGATCTCAACTTCCGCATGGACTCCTCGGCTCTGTACTCGGACATCGTGCTCCCCGCCGCGACCTGGTACGAGAAGGCTGACTTGAACTCGACCGACATGCACAGCTTCGTGCATCCGCTCTCGGAGGCCGTCCCGCCCTGCTGGGAGGCCAAGAGCGACTGGCAGATCTTCCGCGCCGTTTCGAAACGCTTCTCGAAGATGGCCGAACGACACTTCCCGAAGAAGGTCAAGGACATCGTCGCCTCGCCACTGGCACACGACACCGCCGCCGAGATCGCTCAACCGAAGATGCAGGATTGGTCGAAGGGCGAGGTCGAGGCGATTCCCGGCAAGACGATGCCGGGCCTGAAAGTGGTGGAGCGCGACTACCAGAACCTTCATAGCCAGTACATCTCGCTCGGACCGCTCGTGCGCTCGAAGGGCCTCGGCGCTCATGGAACACACTACCGTTGCGAGGAGTTCTACGACGAGCTGAAGGAGCGGCGATCCACCAAGAAATGGGGCGCGGACGAGGCGAGCTACCCTTCCCTCGAACGGGACGAGGAGGTCTGCAACGCCATCCTCTCGCTCGCCACGGTGACCAACGGTGAACTCGCGTACCGCTCTTACAAGAATATGGAAGAGCGCGTCGGTCTGCCGCTAACGCACCTGGCGGAAGGGTCGCGGGATGTTCGGATGTCCTACGAGGACCTTCAGACCCGACCGCACCGCTACTTGAGCAGCCCGATGTGGTCGGGCCTGATCAGGAACGGGCGCGCCTACTCACCCTACACTTACAACTACGAGACGCTCGTACCCTGGCGGACGCTGACCGGCCGACAGCACTTCTATCTCGATCACGAGGGCTACCTGCAGTTCGGCGAGCACCTGCCGACCTACAAACCAAAACCGACACCGACTCAGTACGCCGACCTGCGGATCAGCGATCAGACCGCGGGCACGTTGATGCTGAATTACCTCACGCCCCACGGCAAATGGCACATCCACTCCACCTACGGTGACAACCAACGCATGACGACCCTGTCCCGCGGCTGCGAGCCCTTCTGGATCAACGACAAGGACGCGGCCTCGATCGGCATCACGGACAACGACTGGGTCGAGGTCCACAACGATCACGGCGTCGTGGTCACGCGAGCCTGCGTCTCCGTCCGTATTCCCCGAGGAATCTGCATCATCTACCACTCACCGGAGCGGACCTACGGTGTGCCCAAGTCCCCGTTGCGTGGCAACCGGCGCGGTGGCGGACACAACAGCCTCACGCGCACGCGCCTGACACCGACCCTGCTGATCGGGGGCTACGGTCAATTCACCTACCGCTTCAACTACTGGGGCCCGACAGGCTGCAATCGGGACACGCACATCTACGTGCGCAAGCTGCCCGAACTCCGCTGGTAAGAGGAACATCGCGCACAGGGAGAACTGCTCAATGGATGTCAGATCCCAGGTTTCCATGGTCTTCCACCTCGACAAGTGCATCGGATGCCACACCTGTAGCATCGCTTGCAAGAACATCTGGACCGACCGCAAGGGCACCGAGTACATGTGGTGGAACAACGTCGAGACCAAGCCCGGAACCGGTTTCCCGACCAAGTGGGAGGACCAAGACAAGTACCGCGGCGGCTGGGAGGCCCGCAATAACAAGCTGCGCCTGAAGTCGACCGGCAAGGGCCGCATCATCCCGAATATCTTCCACAACCCGTCGATGCCGAGCATGGACGACTACTACGAGCCCTGGACCTACGACTACCAGAACCTGTTCAACGCGCCGGAAGGGGACGACCAGCCAACGGCTCGGCCGATCTCGATGATCGACGGCCGCCACATGGACATCAAGGCTGGCCCCAACTTCGACGACGATCTGAGCGGCTCGCCGGTCTATGCGGAGAATGACCCCAACCTTAGTGTCCTGACGCCGGAACAGCGCGAGCAGCTCTTCGCCATCCGGCGGCTCGTGTTCTTCTACTTCCCCCGGATCTGCAACCACTGCCTGAACCCGGCCTGCGTCGCCGCCTGCCCCTCCGGCGCGCTCTACAAGCGCGGTGAAGACGGCATCGTCCTGATCGACCAGAAGGTCTGCCGCGCGTGGCGCTCCTGCGTCGCGGCCTGCCCGTACAAGAAGACCTATTTCAATTGGAATACCGGCAAGTCAGAGAAATGCATTCTCTGTTTTCCCCGGCTGGAGACCGGGCAGGCGCCGGCCTGCTTTCATTCTTGCGTCGGCCGCATCCGCTACCTGGGCACGCTGCTCTACGACGGCGACCTGATCAAGAGCACAGCGCAGGCGAGCGAGCACGAGCTGGTCATGGCCCACCGAAACATGGTGCTCGACCCGAACGACCCCCATGTGATCGAAGGGGCGCGAAAGAATGGAATTGCCGAATCGGTGATCGAGTCCGCACAACGTTCGCCGGTCTACAAGTTCGTCAAGGAATGGGGCCTGGCGCTG
>CAYSMT010000357.1:0-3921 GCA_964432135.1 uncultured Acidobacteriota bacterium | reverse complement strand
CCGCGATCCGGTGGACATGCGGAAGTCATTCAACGGATTGGTTGCCCTGGTCAACGGCGTGCTGGAAGAGGACCCTCTGTCCGGTGCGCTGTTCGTGTTTTTCAATCGCCGGGGGAATTATCTGAAGTTGGTGACGTGGGATCGGACCGGCTACTGTCTGTTTGCGAAGCGCCTTGAGCGGGGCCGATTTCGCCTTCCCACAGGCGAGTTGACACAGGAGTTGAGCGAGCAAACTTTTCGTTTGATTTTGGACGGAATAGTCCTTGGCAGGAGGCGTCGTATAGGGTAGAAACAATGCATGACGATGGAAGAGAAAGCAGCCTCTTTGGACCAAGAATCCATCGTTGCTCTATTGGCCGCTCATGAAGAGATGCTCGCTTCCAACGAAGCTCTCCAGAAGCGTTGTAGGGAGTTGCAGACGCAGGTCGACTGGTTCAAAAAGCAGCTTTTCGGTTCAAAGTCTGAGCGCCGCCTTCAAGTCGCCAATAGCCAACAGCTAAGTCTTGGAGAGGCGTTTCCTGCTGAATCGACGCCAGAGGATTCCGTCGTCATCCCGGAGCACAAGCGTCGACGGAAACAGGATTCTGCTCTGGCAAGCAGCGACGACCTACGCTTCGATGATTCGGTACCCGTCAAGGAGATCGAGATCCCCAATCCGGATCTGGATCTTGACGGCAGCACGGTGGTGAGCGAGAAAATCACTTATCGCCTGGCCCAAACGCCAGCTTCCTATGTGGTAATCAAATACAGGCGGAAAGTCGTCAAGTGCAAGGACGGTACGCTTTCATGCCCGGGGGCTCCGGATTCGGTACTCGGGAAGAGTGTCGCCGACGTCAGCGTTCTGGCGGGCATGGTGATCGACAAGATGGCCTACCACCTCCCTCTTTACCGCCAACATCAGAGGATGAAGGCTGCCGGCATTCGACTGGCGCGGTCGACTCTAACCGGTTGGATGCACCAGATCGGGGATCTGTTGTCTCCGATCTGCGATGCACAGTTGTGTTCGATTCTCGAGAGCCAGGTTCTGGCGATGGACGAAACACCGATCAAGGCTGGAAGGAAGAAGCGTGGGAAGATGAACACCGGCTACTACTGGCCTGTGTTCGGAGACCGGAATGAGGTGGTGTTTCCTTTCTCGCCGTCGCGGGGGCACGCGATGGTGGAGGAGACGTTGCGTGGCTACGACGGAGTTCTGATCTCGGATGGCTATGGCGCATACGAGCGTTACGCCGCCAAGGTGAACAAGGTCACGCACGCGCAGTGCTGGTCGCATACCCGCCGGTATTTTGTGCAAGCTGAGGGCGTGGAGCCTTCGCTGACGAGCCATGCCCTGAACCTGATTGGTCGCCTCTATCACGAAGAATCGAGGTTTCGTGACAAGGGGATCGTAGGCCCGAAGCTGCTCGAGAAGCGAGCAGAGCTGTGCAGACCAATTGTGGAGAAATTTTTCTCCTCGCTGAATGATGCTCTCGAAACACGAGTTCTGCTTCCAAGGAATCCCTTCTCGAAGGCCGCCGAATACGCACTCGATCGTGAGAAGGAGCTGAAAGTCTTTCTGTCGTTCGCAAACGTACCGCTGGACACCAACCACCTGGAGCGCGAGATCCGGCCCATCGCTGTGGGCCGCAATAATGACCAGCTTCGAATTATGTGAAGTCTTTCGGCGGATCCCTGGAACGACGACGCTTTCCGCGTTTCCGAGTGTTCATAATCAGAGGGACTCCAAGAAGCGAAGCAAGCTGTCGGCTGCTCGGAAGCGTCGCGGTCCGGAGGCAGGTGACTTGATGGAGTCGAGTGCTTTTCTCTTCAACTCGATGTCAGCTTCCATGTATTGGTGCGTTGTCTCGATGCTCTCATGCCCGAGCCACATGGCAATGACGGACAGATCTACACCGGATTGGAGCAAGTGCATCGCAGTCGTGTGGCGAATGAGATGGGGCGACACACGATGGCGCAACAGGCTGGGGCACTTCACCCGCGCTCGCTCTGTGAGAACAGCAAGCCGTGAGGAGACACCCGCTCGAGAGAGTCGGTTCCCAAGCCGATTAGGAAACAGCGGCGCATTCTCTGCCGGCGCGATCATGGCAAGCCATTGTCGGATTCCCTTTCGTGTCTCCGACCATAGAGGAACTGCTCGCTCCTTGCGACCTTTGCCGTGGATTCGAACATGAGGCGCATCACCGAGATCGATTGCTGCGACGTTTATCGCAGTTGCTTCCGAAACCCTCGCTCCGGTGTTGTACAGCATTTGTAGGAGAATCCAGTCTCTCTTTCCGCTCCAGGTAGACTGTTTAGCAGCGTCAAGTAGAGCTTGGATCTCCTCCCTTGATAGGTAATCGACCTGTCCTCGGTCGAAGCGTTTGAAAGGCATCGCTAGTACACTTCGGACAGTCGGAAGGTCGACGACGGTCTGGTGCGATGCAAACTCCATGAAGGAGCGAATCGCCGCCAACCTAGTGTTTCTGGTGCGAGTGCTGTTTCCTCGCTTGATCTCCAGGTGGTCGAGGAAGGCGAGTACGGTGGGGGTATCGAGATCCGGGAGGACCAGGTCGGCGGGATTTTTGTGCAGTCGATCCGCAACATAGGGAAGTAGGAGCTTGAAGGTATCTCTGTAACTGATGACGGTGCACTTCGAAACGTCACGCTGCCGGATGAGGCGATCGAGGAAGAAATCGCGAATGAGTTGTGCGAGATCGTCTGTAACGTCCGCTATCTTGGACATGGCTTGGGTCCTTTTCTGGCCAACAGGGGAGTTCGAAAACGTCGTGCGGCGATAGCGAGCAGATGGGGAATTCCCGACAGATACCAGTAGGTGTCCGAGACCTTGCCGTGTCCGAGATAGGTGGACAGCGCGAGAATCCACTCGTTCACATCGACGCCTTGCTCGTACCAAGCGGTGAGGCGGTGGCATGCGAATGTGTGACGCAGGGAACGCAGATCGAGTCGAGGTCTATCTGGGGCCGGGACCCATCCAAGCTGACGGCGGACACCATGAAGGGCTGTTCGGGTACGGGAGTAGGTGACGGGGATACCGTTTTCCAGTTGGAAGAAGGCCGGACATGCACGCTGGAGGATGCGTTTGTCGCGATGCCGAACGTAGCGCTCGAGAGCCTCGACAGCTGAGGGGTGAAGGGGAACGAGACGGGACTTGCGGAACTTGCTTTCCCGAATGTGCAAATATCCCTCCGCCAAATTGACATCCGTACTTTGAAGGCGGAGAGCCTCCGATACGCGAAGTCCAGTACAGGCCAACAGGCCAAAAAGAGTCGAGAATGTCAGTGGCCTCAGGCCCTTCTCTGGGGATAGGTGAGCGGCTGCGTCCACAAACCGCACGGTCTCGTCTTTCGTGAGAACGTGGGGAGGGACGCGTCGATGGGCTGGTCCGAAGACGCGCGTCACAGGGATCTCTGTCTGGGGATCGACTCCGGAAAGGAATCGGGCAAAGGGACGAACCACCGAAAGTCGCCTGCACCAGGTGTAGGGATCTGATCGTCGGGAGGCGCGCGCCCAATCCTCCGCGAGTCTTCGGGTCAAAGGGCCCTCGTGCCCATGGGACTCGGCGAATCGCGCCAAGGACCGCAACAGGGTCTCCTCGACCTGGAGCTGGTATCCCAAGGCCCTCCGAATCCGAAGATACTCGTCGACAGCTTGCATGAGATCCGTGCGATTCATGCTGCCCTCCTTGGCCACGGGGGGGCGACCTCCCGGAGCGCTTCAAAATCGACTTTTGCGTAGATCGCTGTCGTGTCGATGCAGCGATGCCCGAGGACATCCGCAATCTGCTTGATGGTCGCTCCGCGCTGAAGCATTCGAACTGCTGCGGTGTGCCGAAGTCGATGCGTCCCCGTCCAGGAGGACGGAAGGCCGGCACGCATGTACGCTCTTCGTACTGCGCCTCGGATCAGCTCGGCACTCACCGCC
>CAYSMT010000356.1:0-3940 GCA_964432135.1 uncultured Acidobacteriota bacterium | reverse complement strand
TCCCGTCGCGCAGGCTTGCCCCGTCGAGGTTCGCACGCTCAGCGCTCCCTTTGAAGAGGCGATCGAGGGCCTGCGTTTCGACGAGGCGACCTACCTGGTTGTTGTAACCTACGGCCACACGCAGGACGAGGCCGTGTTGCGGGCGTGTCTGCATCGGCCCTGGGCTTATCTTGGCATGATCGGTAGTCGGGCCAAGGTCGCACAGGTCTTCCGCGCCGTCGCCATCGACGACGCATCGCGGGCCGCGCTCGAGCGTGTACACGCGCCCATCGGGCTCGACATCGGGGGGCGCTCGCCAGGAGAGATCGCAGTCGGCATCGCGGCCGAGCTAGTGGCTGTGCGCTACGGGCGCCGGGGGGCGCGGGAGATGTGCGAGCGCATGTTGCCGTCGTCACGGGCGGGGAAGGAGGGCTCGTGATCCAGGGGCTCGAGGGACACGTGGCGTTGGTCACCGGCGCGGGGCGCGGCCTCGGCGCCGCGATCGCTGCTGAGCTCGCCGCGGCGGGTTGCGATCTCGCCGTGCTTGATCGGCCCGGAGACGAGGGCAGCGTGCAGACCTCCGAGACGGTTCGTGCGGCGGGTCGCCGGGCGCTTGTTGTTTCGGCGGATGTGGCGGATTTCGACCGCGCGGCCGCGGTCAGAGATGAGGTCATGGCCGGCTTCGGCAGGCTGGATGTGCTCGTGTGCAACGCGGGCATCACCCGCGACGGTGTGTCCTGGAAGATGAGCGAGCAGGCGTGGGACGAGGTCATCGCGGTCAATCTCAAGGGGGTCTTCAACTACAACCGTGTGTTCGCGGCGCACTTTCGTGAGCGTTGCGCCGGACGGATCGTCAACATCGCCTCGATCAATGGCCTGCGGGGCAAGTTCGGCCAAGTGAACTACGCGGCGTCCAAAGGCGGTGTCATTGCTCTGACCAAGACGATGGCACGGGAGCTGGGGAAGTACGGGGTCAACGTGAACTGCGTGGCACCGGGGATGGTGTTGACGGAGATGGCGCGCACCCTGGCTCCCGAACTGCTCGAGAGCGCGGCCGCAGAGACGGTGCTCGGCCGCCTGAGCGAGCCAGAGGATGTTGCGCGGGCCGTTGTTTTCCTCTGCTCCGATGCGGCGCGGCAGATCACGGGCGAGGTGCTGCGTGTCGATGCGGGGCAGTACATCTGACGAAACCGGTGAAGAAGGAGGCTCATATGAGGCGCGTCGCGATCATCGGCACCGGACACGGGCGCTTCGGCGTGCGTGATGATGCGACGGTTCAAGAGCTGGCTTTCGAAGCGTATCGCGAGGCGGTCGGTGAAGCGGGCATTGATCCCAAGGAGATCGCTGCAAGTTGGATTGCGGCCGTGCCGGAGTACCATAAACAGCGCTCTTTGGCCGGTGTCGTGCAGGAGTATCTCGGGCTTAACCCCCGGCCGACCTGGCTGACGGAGGCGGCTTGTGCTTCGGGTTCGGCGGCGCTGCACAGCGCCTGGACCGCGGTGGCTGCGGGGCTTTATGACCTCGCGCTGGTCGTCGGTTGCCAAAAGATGAGTGAGCTGGAAACGCCGGAGATTCTCGCGTTGATGGGTCGCGTTGGAGATGTCCAGTGGGAGTCGGTTTTCGGCTCGACCTTCCCCGGCTACTACGCTCTGTTCGCGCGCCGGCACATGGAGCGTTACGGAACGACCCGCGAACAGCTTGCCGCCGTCGCCGTGAAAAACCACGACTACGGCGTGCTCAATGAAAAGGCGATGTTTCGCAAGCCTGCAAGCCTGGAAAAGGTGCTCGCCTCGGCGCCGGTCGCCGATCCTCTGCGCGTGTTCGACTGTTGCGCTAACGCCGATGGGGCGGCTTGTCTCTTGCTCGCCTCTGAAGAGCGCGCACGCACGCTCGGAGCAGAGGTCGTATGGCTCGATGGCCTTGGCGCGGCGAGCGCGCCGATGTCGGTGCTTCGCCGCGATGACTTGTGCAGCCTACCTTCGGCCGTGGAGGCCGGACGTCAGGCCTATGCGATGGCGGGTATCGGCCCCGAGCAGATCCAGGTTGCCGCTGTCCACGACTGCTTCACCATCGCCGAGATTATTGCGCTCGAGGATCTCGCCTTCTGTGCCCCCGGCGAAGGGGGTCCGCTCAGCGAAAGCGGCGGCACGCGCATTGGGGGGCGCATCCCCGTCAACGTTGACGGAGGCCTCAAGGCGAAGGGACATCCGATCGGTGCGACGGGGGTTTCGATGGCTGTCGAGATCGTGCGGCAGCTTCGCGGTGCATGCGGCGCACGACAGGTTGAAGGGGCGGGTCTTGGGTTGACGCACAATGTCGGCGGCATCGGGCAGTACTGCTTCGTCAACGTCTTCCGGAGGGAGTCCTGATGTTCGATCGCTTCGGCAGCGTTTGTTTTACACCTCACAGCAAGGTCGACGAGTTCGTGCGTCGTCTCGCTCAGGGGCAGCTCGTGGCTTCACAGTGCGCGCGCTGCGCGCGCCGGAGCTTCCCGCCCCGGGCGGACTGCGCGGACTGCTTGAGCGACGAGTTCAGCTACGTCGAGATCTCGGGGCGGGGCACTTTGGTGGCCCACACCACGATTTACGCCGCCCCGAGTGGTTTTGAGGCCAGCGCCCCCTACACCCTCGCTGTGGTGGAGCTGGCCGGTGGCGCACGGGCGATGGCAGGTCTCGGCGAGAGCCTTCGAGGCGAGGAGCTGCAGCCGGGCTTGCCCATTGTGCTCGTGCCGCGCCGGCGCGGGGAGGGTGAGGCCTTGCGCATCGACTACATCCTCGAGCGAGATGAGGAGGAGGACGGCTCATGAACCCTGTCAGCACTACGATTCGCTTCGAGATCCGCGATGATGTGGCCTATCTCACCCTGGCCTCTCCGCCTTTGAATGTGCTCAGCGGCGCGATGATGGACGAGATCAGTAACGCACTCGAGGTCGTAGCAGGTGACGCGACGCTCAAAGCGCTGGCGATCGACGCCGAGGGCAAGGCCTTCAGCGCGGGTGCGGATGTCGGGGAGCATCGCCCGGAGCAGGCCGCTGGAATGATCGCTGCCTTCAGTCGGATGTTCCGGGGTTTCGAAGCTCTCGAGCTGCCCGTCGTCATGGCGGTGGACGGCGCCGCGCTTGGCGCCGGCTTCGAGCTGGTGCAGATGGCCGATCTGCTCATCGCTAGCGAGCACGCTACCTTTGGTCAGCCTGAGATTCGCCTCGGCTTCTTCGCCCCTGTCGGCGTGGCGCGTCTGCCGGCGCTGGTCGGTCGCGCCCGCGCGATGGAGATCACCTGCTCGGGCAAGAGCTACACGGCGGAGCAGATGCGTACTTTCGGGCTCGTCTCTCAAGTCGTGGCAAGCGAGCAGCTCGGTGATCTCGTCGAGAAGAGCCTAGGTACCTTCCGGCGCGCGAGCCCACTCGTGATGCGCATGAATGTGCGTGTGCTCAAGAGCCTGCTCGGGAAAGACTTCGAGACGGCTCGCGTCGAGGCTGAGCGTATCTTCCTTGAGGAGTTGATGGCCACAGAAGATGTGCGAGAAGGCATCGCCTCCTTCTTCGAAAAACGTCGTCCCGCGTGGAAGAACCGGTGAGGGCCACGCACGCGCAATGGCCCGGAAAAGGGAGCCGCGGATGAGAATCCTCGTCGTTGGCGCTGGGGCCCTCGGGGGTCTCGTCGGAGCGCAGCTCACCGAGGCGGGCGAAGATGCCCTCTTGATCGAGATCAACCCCGCGCGGGCCCGGCTGATCTCCGAGACGGGGCTGTTCATTTCCGAGGGTCGTGAGGAGCGTTGCGTACCGATCAAGATCGTCACGACCCTCGATGGCGTCGACGAGGTCGACCTGGTCTTCGTGTCCGTTAAGAGCTACCAAACCGAGGGCGCGATAAAAGGCGCTCTCCCGGTGATGGGGCCGCATACCCGCGTGCTCTCAACGGGAGAGCGCCTTTTATCGCGCCCTCGGTTTGGTAGCTCTTAA
>CAYSMT010000355.1:0-3941 GCA_964432135.1 uncultured Acidobacteriota bacterium | reverse complement strand
GTGCTCCCTCCCGTTGCCAAGCTCAATGAGCATCAGGCGATGCTCTGGTTCTTGATGGGTTACACCAGCAAGCTCGCAGGCACCGAGACCGGCATCACCGAGCCTGTGTCGACGTTCTCCCGTTTCTTTGGTGCCCCCTTCATGCCCCGCAAGCCGGATCACTACGCCCGCCTGCTCGGTGAGAAGCTGAGCAAGCACGGGACTCAGGTCTACCTGGTGAACACGGGATGGAGCGGCGGCCCCTACGGCGTTGGCTCGCGGATGGATATCAACCTGACCCGCGCCATCGTCGATGCTGCCCTGAGCGGTCGTCTCGCCGAGCTGCCCTGCAAGGAGGATGCGCTCTTCCACGTCAGCGTGCCCGTTGAGTGTCCGGGTGTGCCCTCCGAGGTGCTTTTCGCGCGCAATACCTGGGACGACGAGGCGGCCTTCGATCGTCGCGCGGCCAAGCTGGCTGAAGACTTCGCGCGTCATTTCGATAAGGCCTACGGCGACAAAGGCCTTGATGAGGCGATTGCGCGGGAGTGCCCGGGAAAGTAACGCGTCTCACGCCACTGAGAATCCACACACTTGCCCGGCCCCGGAGCGCTTCGGCCTCCGGGGCCGTTTTTGTTGAGTTGACGTATTTCAGCCCAGAAAGAGGACGGAAATTCTGTTGTCCGCGCGCCTTCGTAGTGTTCCGCCGCGGATTCTGGGGCTTCGCTCTCGTTTCGTCCCCCCGCAGGGGAAGAGAAAAAGAAGCTGGTGGCTCTCGGTGAATCGTCGTATCAGAAGGAATGCTGCGCGAAGCTGCGCTGCCGGAGCCCCCCGGAAGCCGACTCCTGCGCGCCTTCAGTCACCGAAGAGGTCACGAAGCCATGGAAGGTCTCCCTCGCCGTCTCTCGATGTGCTCTTTCGTACTACTAAGCGTTGTGCTGTGCCTTCCTGCGGGTCTGGCCATGGACGAGCAGGTGAGCCTGTCCCCGGGCTTCGAGGCCGGGCTCGGTCGCCTCGTCAGGCCTCGCCCTCCGGAAGCGGAGGCTGCTGGTGACTTCGACGACGACGGGGTCGGCAATGCGACCGACAACTGTCCTTACAACGCGAATGCGAACCAAGCCGACAGCGACGGCGATGGTCTTGGTGACGCCTGCGACGACTACCCCAATGGCGGTTTGATCAACTTTGGTAATGAGGTGGCGCTTCCCATTCCGGATAACGTGGACTATGACCATTTCCCAGCGAGCATCGGGGTCGATCCGGACGGCCGGATCTTCGTGCTCATGGGCACCTATGACTGGTCCGCCAAGGAGAATCGCAATCTCTGGTTGACCCACAGCACCAACGGTGGCACGAGCTGGAGCACACCGCTGAAGGTTAACGGTCACGACAACGTGCGCTGGCTCGAGTACGCCGACATGTCGGTCGATGATGCCGGGCGGATCTTCATCGTCTACGGGCGACCCGATGGAAGCGTCTCGCTGGTCAAGAGCACCGATCATGGCGTGAGCCTGAGCAACCAGCAGATGGCGGCTGCGGGCAGCTCCCCGGGAGGCATTACCGCCGTCGCCGCCCGAGGCGGAAAGGTCTATGTCGTTTGGGACACCGATCTCGACTGCGACAAGTCGACGATCGTGCAGCGGCGAAGCAGTGATGGTGGGGCGACCTTTGGTAACGAGGAGGTCATTCGTTCGCACACCTCCTGTTTCCCCGAGCTGAGCATCGCGCGTTCGAACAACGCCATCATCCTCAGCTACTCGACGAGTGATCTTGCCACCTATGGTTTCGCCGCGACGGCGCGCAGCACCAACGGGGGCAACTTTTACAACTCTGCTCGGAGGATCATGCAGGAGCCCTCGGGGACGGGGATCTTCGTGTCTTTCCCGGTGCTCACCGAAGAAGGTACGGCAGGCACGATCCACGTCGGCTGGGTCGAAGCGCTCGATACAGGCGACAAGAAGTACAGCTACTTCGACTACTGGGCCAACCGCAGCCTCAACGGTGGGGAGCTCTACCAGAGCGAACTGGCCATCACTAACAACAGCACGCACGCCGATACGACGCTGATTCCCGGACACGACCAATGGGATCTCACCACGAATCACACGGGAAAGGTCTATCGTGTGCTCAGGGACGGTCACTCGGAAGGTAAGCGTCACGTCTACTACAGCGTGTCTTCGGATGGTGGTCAGACCTACAGTCAGCCACAGCCCATCAAGCCGCCCGTGACGAACAGCACGGAAGGACAGCCCGTCGTCGAGTACACGCCTGGCGACAAGATCGTCGTCGCCTTCGCGCGTTGGGACACGGTGGCGGGCTCCGGCTTCCGGACGATCTTCGTCAGTGGCGTCGACGCCAATCCTTCGACGGTCGGTGAGACGACGGGCCTCGCGTTCGCTTCGGGAAGCAAGACGAGCTTCTCCTGGACTGCGGCGACGGGCTCAACGACCCACGACGTCGCCTCTGGAAACCTCGCCGACCTGCGCAGCGCCGGAAGTACCTCGGGCGCGGGAGACTTCTCCTGCAATCAGAGCGCTACGAGCGCCAACGATCCGGCGACCCCTGCCGACAGGGCTGGGTTCTACTACCTCGTGCGGGGTCGCAATGGCACGGCCAAGGGGTCCTGGGGAAGCAGCGCTCGCGACGGCGCGATCACGGCCTGTCCGTAGGCTGCCGGGCTGGGTCGCGGCGCGCCCCTTGCGTGGGGGGTCTCTCGTTGGAATTCTTTGTGGCTTCCGGGATGGGACTTTTCCCCTGGGCGCACTAGAATTCCCCAGGTGAAAGATATCGAGCGAAAGCGGATGCATTTTCCCGGGTGGGTTGCGGGCGGGCTCGCGCTCGCCGCGGTGTTGCTTTGTCTCGCCAGGACACCCGCCCAGGAGCCCTATCCGGTCCGGGTCGAGCTCGGCGGGACCCAGGCTCAAGTACCAGCATTGACCCACGAAGGGCGCGAGTACGTCTCACTGCGCGCGATCTCGAGCGTGCTCGAAATCGTCTACGAGACCAAAGACGATGGGGGCGTGCGTCTCGTCCACGGCTTCTCGGTCCTCGACTTCCCGGCGGCCCTGCCCTCGATGGCGCGCAACGCGCACGGCTATCTCTCCCTGGGAGGGGACGCCATCCGCCGGGGCGAGGATCTCTTCGTGCCGTCGTCTTCTATCGGCTCCTTGCTCGGGGCGCTCGAGCATCCCGCGGCTGGACGGCGAGGGAGGAATGTTGCCGACCTGCGGCTGCGTCTGCTTGGCACGGGCCCGGGTCGACTCGTTTTGGCGATCGACTTGCCCGCAGCGCCCGAGCAGTTGGCCTACGAGAAGACGCTGGACGGTCGATGGCTGGTCACCTTCGCGCTGGGTCGTCGGATCGAGCTGCCTTGGGAGGAGCGGGAGCTGGGCCACGATCTGATCCGGAAGATCCGCTTGCACGCACCTACGAGCCGCACGGTCGTGATGGAGTTGGTGGCCGGACCGGGGCTCGAGGCTCTCAGCGCTCAGCGGCGAGACGATCCACCCGGCCTTGATCTGCGCCTGGTTGCCAAATCGGTCGGCGCTCCTGTGAAGGCGTTGCGGGGTCCCGTGGACGCGTTGCGTCGCATCGTCATCGACCCCGGCCATGGTGGCAGCGAGGACGGTGCCATCGGCCCGGATGGCCTCGTCGAGAAGGAGCTTGTGCTGGAGGTCTCGCGACTGCTCGCGGCGCGCTTGCGGGCTGCGGGTTTCGAGGTCGCGTTGACGCGGACGACCGACATCGATCTGTCTCTCGACGATCGCGCCTCCATCGCGAATCGTCAACGTGCTGATCTGTTCATCTCGATCCACGCCAACGCCTCGCGTTTCACAAAGGCACGCGGGGCAGAGACCTACTTCCTTGCGCGGGAGGCGACGGATGACGCCGCGCGTACGACGGCCGCGCTGGAAAACAACGCTTCGGGTGCGCGTGCCGTCGAGGAAGGGGACAAGGATCTCTCG
>CAYSMT010000354.1:0-3954 GCA_964432135.1 uncultured Acidobacteriota bacterium | reverse complement strand
GCCATGATGTCGATCGGCTTGCTATTATCAAGAGACACGGACGGATCACCGGACATGTTCTCGAGCTTGAGCTTCCCGAAGGTCACATTGACCTTCGTCCCAGCCTCGGCCTTGGTCGCGGCCGCCGCCTTCGTCGTCGTCCCGAACTTCACCGCAACCTTGCCGGTCTTGGCGATCGGATCATCGCTACTCGCACAACCTACCGTGAGCAGGGCGAGAACCCCCACCAGCAGGACCATGGCTTTGAGAGACTTTCTCATCGTTTGATTCTCCCCTCCGGGTCATTGACTCCCGTATGCGGCGGGGCCGAGCTCACCCGCCGCCTGAACGCGCTATTGTAAACGATGCCGATCGGCAGATCCACGCCTCCCGCACGCGGCATCGCCACCGACGCAGCACTCCTCAATGGTGATCGTGGTGGGCGGGCGGCTCCTCGGCAGGAAGCGGATCCCAGCGCGTCGCGCGCGCCATCCACAATGCGACAACGACGCAGATCACACTCCATACAACGATCACGGTGAGGCTGATGTGCACGAGAAGCTGCGCGCTCATAGGAACCTCCACTTCTGAGCTCGGACCCTGATTTTAGCGCGGATCGGGACAAGGCGCCGCGAGCACGACAACGTTAGATCGTTGCAGGGCGGAGCGGGGCGCGACCGTCTGCGCTGATGACCGCTGTGGTCCACGAGCAGATCCGGCGGAAACCGATGCGACGGTAGACGGAACGCGCGACCTCATTGCGTCGGTGAACATACAGGCACGCGCGTTGTCCTTCCCGCGCTGCGCCGATAGCGAGCGAAGCCACAGCCCGGGAAGCACATCCCCGGCCTCTGGCGTCGGGGCAGGTGTAGACGCCCTCGATCAACTGAGCGCCTTCGCTCTGAAGCGGCGTCTCAACCTTGAACACACGCGCCCCGTCGATCTCACCGACAAAGACCTGCTGTCCGGCGATCAGCTCGCGGAAATAGCGGCGATAACCGCGTGGATTTCGGGCAACCTGGTCGACCCCGAGGTCTTCGATACACATGGCCGCGTGGGTGGACAAGAGCCACGGCAGGTCATCGTGCACGGCGCGACGAAGCGCGAAGGCCCCTCGGGTCGCTGGCAGAACCGGCGCAAAATGGCGCGGCACAGCCATCATGACCTGTCGCCGCAATTCAAGAGGATACACGCCGCGCGGCCGGCAGCTCTCGAGCACCTCACTGACTTCATCCTCTCGACCAAAGATGACCTCGCTCAGTGCAACGGCCCGCGCGAGGTAGTCCGCGATGCTCTGCGAAAAGGCGGAACTCTGCACTGTACCTTCGCGAAGCGCCCAGGAAATCCCCCGGCAATGCTGGAGCACTCCGACGAGGCGCCCTCCCTCACGCAGACTCCATAAGCCGCGATGGCGGCCCGCAAGGAATGCGTCCTGCGTCCACAACGCAGCACCTACGTGAACGTTCTCGACGCAACGTGCCGCGACAAGGGAGCTGATCGCGCCGAACTCATCGCGAGTCGCGGCGCGCAACCGTAGTCCCACGGAAGGACGACGAATACCACGGAAGAGAGCGAGCCCGCGAGGAACGCTCAGCACTTCCTGAGGACCGCCCGCAGCACGCCGCGAATCTCGACCTTGTCCGCCGCAGCGACCGTCGGCTCTACCGGCGCACCGAGGGCATGCAAGCGCACGAGATCACCCTCTCTGAAGTAACGCTTCAAGGCGACCTCCTGCCCATGAACGAGCGCGATGACGAGCTGCCCGTTGTCGGCTCCTCGGCGCTCTTCGATGATGGCGAAGTCTCCCGCGCGCATCGCCTCCGAGGCGAGCGACCCGTCAGCGAGGCGCAACGCGTAGGTCCTTCCCTGCCCAACGAGCCAGGAAGGCACGGTCAGCACATCGCGATCTTCAGCGGACTCGATCGGCCGACGATCCTGAAGGCGACCCATCAGCGGAATCTCGACGGCCCGCGGCGCCTGATCCTCGCGCACGACCTCGATCGACCGGTTCTGATTCCACGAACGCCGCAGCAAGCCCTTGCGCACAAGATTCGTGACGTGCTTGTGGACCGTCGCAACGGACGACAAACCGAAGTGCCTCCCGATCTCTTCGAGACTCGGCGAGTAGCCGTTGTGCTCGATGAACTCACCGATGTAATCGAAAATCTGTTTCTGCCTGCGTGTCAGTGCCATGGTTACAACCTCCTCGCAGGAAGTCCCCGAATAAAGGCCCCAAACGCATCCGAAGCTCTCGTCCCCACTGTGACTTCTCATCCTAGCAAAGGATCAGCGAAAGCTAAAGGCCCCCCCAAGGCGACGGTGGGAACGAGCGTCAAAGCGAAGGGGTCGAGGCTCTCCCAGATGCCTCGACCTCACCCGGAGAGCCTCCGCCTCGTTTGCGAGGGCCTGAAAGGTCTGCTAACACAGCTACAATGACTCGACAAACCCCGACCCGCATATCGGCGGCACTCTTCCGTGTGCTGGCCCTGCCATTGCTCCTGGCGCTGGCGGTCCCCGCGCTGACCCTCGCCGGTGGCGCCGATCGCAAAGCGCCATCCCCCGGTGCGCGCACCCTACCCGCCCCCTCCGATTTCCCCAAGCCTTCTCCCTCACTCACACGAAGGATCGAGGCCCTCTTTGAGCGGCTCCGGCGATCGCAGACGGCCCAGGAGAGGGACGAGGCCGTCAACGAGCTCGTCGACGCGGGCAGCGAGGCGATCCCGCTCTTGCTGACCCAACTCGAGCGCCACGATACGACCTGGGGCGTGCTGGTTTACGCCCTCGGGGCGAGCCGAGACCCCCGTATCATCCCGATCCTCGAGCGCGAGCTGAGTCATCAGCGCGGGCGTCCCTACATGGAGGTCCTCTACGCGCTGGCTCTGGCGGGTGAACCGAGCGCACTGCTGCGCGCGCTGCGTAGCACGAACGCCAACATTGTCTTCGAGCGCAGCACCACCGCTGTCGATTTCATTGCAGGGGCCCAAGGCGCCGCAGCCGTCCCTTTCCTGATCCGTGAGATACCTCGACGCTCCCAGGCGAGCCGCCAGGCAGGGCTCGGTGCTCTGGGAACGATCTGCGATGCATCCGCCGTGGACTTCCTCCTCGCATGGTCACGACAGAAGGACCCCATCGACCGGCGCAACGCACTGATCGCCCTCGCACGCATCGGCGATCCTCGCGCCCGACCGCGTATGCTCGAGGCCCTCACCGACGAGGCGCTCGCGGTCCGCAATGCCGCCATTGAAGGGCTTGGCTACCTCCGTGCACGCGAAGCCGTCGGACCTCTGATCAAGATTCTCCGCTCAGAGGTCAAAGGAAAGCCGCGCCTGACCGCCACCTGGTCCCTCGGACTGATTGGCGGCGATGAAGCAGCGGCCGCCCTACTCGCGGAATGGAAGAAGGCGGGACGAGAAGACCAAGCGTTGCTCGTCAAAACCCTCGGCCGCCTCCATCACCCCTCTTTCGTTCCTCTGCTTTCTCGCCTCGCTCAGGGCCCGGGAGTACTCAGCCTCGATGCCGCGCGGGCGTTGAGCCGTGTCGAGGGGGCCACGGCCACGGACGCGCTGCTCGACGTGTGCAGCGCAACAATCAACCTCGATGCGGGTCTCGAGGTCTCCCGCGAGCTGGCCCGGCGCCGCGATGCCCGCGCCGTGCCGTGCGTCGTGCGCTGGATCAAAGAGGAGATCGACCGGCGACACAGGCTCAGCTCGATCGGCAAGGAAGTGCTCCTCACCTTGCCCCGCTTCGCCCCAGAGGGGGGTGCGGCCTCCCTCGAGAGCCTCGCACGAGACATTGCCGCACCAGCCCTCGCTCACCAGCTCCGCGCTGCCGCGCACAGCCTGCGTCTCGCCAACGAGCTCGGTCCCGAGATCGACCCGTGGCTCGATCTGCTGACGACGGGCACGCCTCACGAGGTTGAGCTGGCTATCGATCATCTCGGCTGTCTCGGTGACCCGCAGGCTATCGAGCCGCTCA
>CAYSMT010000353.1:0-3959 GCA_964432135.1 uncultured Acidobacteriota bacterium | reverse complement strand
GCAAAGGCACCGAGAAGCTGCTCGCGCTCGAGGGCAAGCACCTTGCCGTGAACACGGCCGATGCGGGCTTTCGGGAAGCGGGCTCGGTACTCCCGCAATCCCTCCTCCGCAGCGCGCAGGCCCGAGCTGCCCTCCTCGACAGCGGGACGGACCACAAAGATCCGGCGACCCTCGATGAGGGCCTTGTCAATGCCGGCGAAGACGCGCTCGCGCTGGGTGGCGCGGCGCACGATGGTGCGGATCGGCTGACGCCCGGGGGGCTTTTCGTCGAGCAGCGAGACGTCGAGATCGCCGTAGATCACCATCGCGAGCGTGCGTGGGATGGGTGTGGCGGACATCACGAGGACGTCGGGATGCTCACCCTTGGCGACGAGGTCGGCTCGCTGCAGTACACCGAAGCGGTGTTGCTCGTCGATCACGGCCAGACCGAGACGCTGGAAACGCACCTTCTCGGAGATCAGAGAATGCGTGCCGACAACAAGACGAGCTTCGCCGGCTGCGAGGCGCGCACGGGTGACACGCTGCTCCGCAATGGGCAGACCCGCGCTGAGGCGTTCGACGCCGACTCCCACCGGCGCGAGAAGCTCGGCGAGGCTACGGGCGTGCTGATGAGCGAGGATCTCGGTCGGCGCCATGAGCGCAGCCTGGTAGCCGTTGTCGAGCGCCACCATCATCGCTAGTGCAGCGACGACCGTCTTGCCTGAGCCAACATCGCCAAGCAGAAGGCGATTCATCGGCCATGCCGCACGCAGGTCGTCTCCGATCTCGCGCAGGACGCGTTTTTGCGCTCCCGTCAGCGTGAACGGCAACAGCTCAGCGAGGCGCCGGCGCAGTGCGTCGCTGATCCGATAGCCGCCGACGCGGCGCTCGGCGCAGCGGCGGCGCCGTTTGATGGCCATGGCGAGCTCGAGCAGAAAAAACTCGTCAAAGGCCAGGCGCCGATGCCCCGGAGAACGACGCGCCTGCAGCTCAGCCGCTGGGATTTGTGCCGCGGGACGGTGCACGCTGCGCCACGCCTCGTCTCGGGAAAGCAAACCGTGAGCGCGAAGCAATGCAGCAGGAAGCGGATCGGGCAGCGTCTCCACCCCATCAAGCACCTCCCCGATGATCTTGCGCAACTGCCGCGCGGTCAGCGGACCGAGACGCTCGTAGATCGGGACCCAACCCAGGTGGCGTACGAGGCTCTCGCTCGAACGCAACAGCTCGAACTCTGGTGAATGCAGCTCGATGCCTCCCCGCACGCGCCGTGGGACGCCATGGACGAGCAGGCGTACCCCGGGCTTGAGGTACTCCGCAAGATAGGAGCGAGAAAAGAAGATGACGCGTAGCGCGGATCGACCATCGTCGAGCAGGAGGGTCAGCTTCTCGATGTTGCGCGTCTTGGTACGCGACGGCACCGATTCGAGAATCTGGCCGAGACCGGTGAACACCTCACCGGCCCGTGCGGAGACGAAGGGGAGGAGCGTGCGACGATCTTCATAGCGGAAGGGCAAGTGGTCGAGCAAGTCGGCAATGCGGACGACGCCGCGGCGAGCCAGTTCGGCCGCCCAACGCGGACCGATCCCGCGAACGACATCGACGGGATCGTCCAAACGGTAGCGCGGGGTTGCTCCTTCCGGGCTCATCGAGGAGGGACGTTAGCACGTCCCGGCACCAACGAAAGGCGCCGCCGTGCGGAAGGCGTGAGAATAAGGAAGGGCGCGCCACCGCGCCAGCCCTCAACCGCGTTCGAGAGCTCCGACGGAGATCAGGTGCGAGACCGCCCTTGCAATCTCGAGATCCGTCACGACCATCCGGTCGAGCATCTGCTCGAGGCAGGTGCCGCCTCGCGCTAGATCGAGCAGCTCCACCTCGAGCGGTGTGATGAGTGCGGGGTCTTCGAGGAGATCCCGCGCGCCTTCGGCCGTCGTGAGAAGCTCGTCGTGCTCCGGGAGCTCCGCGGCGAGACGCCGCAGGTCGTCGAGCTCCACGAGAGCGTCCATCAGGAGGCGCTGTGTATTGCCCTCGAACTCGTCCGTCACCGTCGGATCGTCGACGGGATCGAAGTGAAAGTCGGACTCCGCCCAACCCAACATGCGGAACAGGGCCTTTCGACCGTTGGCCCGCGCGGTGAAGGCACCCACGATGCGCCCCTCGCGGAAGTGAATCCTTCCTTGCTCCGCCGCGCGCAGCCGCAAGCAGCCCGTCTTGCCATTCATCGCGAGCAGCTGCATCAGGTCGGCGATAGGTAGGTGGCTCGTGTGTCCCGAAAGGAAGCTGCGCGGCGCCTCGCCGTGCGCAGATCCCGTGCGAAGGCGTTCGAGCACGACGCTGACACGCAGGCCGAGTTCTTCGGGAGCGAAAGGCTTCGAACGATAGTCATAGGCACCAAGCCGCAACCCCCGCAGGCGATGGGGCACCTCTCGGGCGGCGCTGAGGAAAATCAGGGGGAGGTCTCTCGTGTGCGGATCGGACTTGAGGGCCTCGCAGAGAGCCCAGCCGTCCATCCCTGGCATGAGGACCTCGCTGATGACGAGATCCGGGCGACGACGAGCCGCCCGTTCGAGAGCATCTTGGCCATCTCCGGTCGTCTCGACGGCATAGCCTGCCTCGAGGAGGCTGTCGCGCACAAGCTCGCGCACGAGCTGGCTGCTATCGACGACAAGCACGCTGGCAGGCGATTCGACGAGCATCTCTCTCTTTCGGGCGCGTGCCTTCTGCGAGGCGACTCCCCTCCAAAAAGCTAGGAGCCCGCGGGGGGCTCGGTCAAGCGATGGCTCGCCGCGGGGTGCGAAGACCACCAGCCCCCCGCTTCCGACAACCCGCCGCGACGTATCGCTCCCTCGCGGAGCTTGTGTATCCTGTCCTCTTCAAGGAGTGCTGCGTGAGCGATTTTACCCCCATTCAAGTCGTCTCTTTTGACTGCTACGGAACCCTCGTGGACAGAGATCGAGGGCTCTTCGAGGCCCTGGCCCTCGAGTGCGACGGCACGGATCCCACGCTCCTGCAACGCCTCATAACAGCGCAGGCCGCCGCGGAATGGACGCTGATCTGCCAGCTCGAATCCTACATACTTCACCGAGAGCTCTTGGCGCGTAGCCTGGTCGAGGCCGCCGCGACTCTGGCGATCGCGCTCGACGAGAGAGGCGCGGCGCGGGTCGCGGCCAGCATCGGGCGCTGGCCCCTGTTCGCTGACACACTCGCCGCCCTCGCTCGCATGGCCAAGCGCTACCGGCTCGCCATCGTTTCCAATGTGGACCGCGAGGAGCTCGACGAGACCCTGAACTGCATCGGGTTGCCTTTCGCTCGTACGATCACGGCCGACAAAGTTCAATGCTACAAACCCGAGCCGGACCATCTCCTCGCGTTGCTTCATGAGCTCGAGCTCGATGAGGACGAGCTACTGCAGGTCTCGGCCTTCCCCGAGTACGACCTCGAGACGGCACAGGATCTCGGCGTCCCCTGCGCCTATCTCGACCGCCGAGACCAGACACCGCCGGAAGAGCTTGCGCTGCGCTACCGTGCGCCCGACCTCACGACGCTGGCGGATTTGCTGCTCCGGCGACCGCGACAGCCGCGGCGGCCCCCGCGACGACCGACCCGGCGACGCTAATCACCTCCGGGTGATGCCCGGTTTGCGCGAAACAGACCGGCGGGGATACGATGCCGCGCTACCCCTCTGGATTCCCGGAGTGCCTCGCCTCATGCGCGAGGGAAGCTCCCGCTAGGAGAAGGTCGTGAGTGAGCTACGCAAGGTGAAGGTCTTGATCATCGGCTCCGGCCCGGCCGGCCTGACGGCCGCCATCTACGCTGCCCGCGCCAATCTCGCGCCTGTCTTGATCGAGGGCCTGCAGCCGGGGGGCCAACTGACGATCACGACGGATGTCGAGAACTTCCCGGGTTTTCCGGAAGGCGTTATGGGCCCGGAGATGATGGAGCAGTTCAAAAAGCAAGCGATCCGCTTCGGCACCGAAATCATC
>CAYSMT010000352.1:0-3963 GCA_964432135.1 uncultured Acidobacteriota bacterium | reverse complement strand
CCGTTGTTGGTGTGCGTCGCTCGGCAAAGAAGAGCACGGCCTCGGCGACGTGAGCCGTCGTGACGCGGCTTTTGAGCAGGTTGCGTTGCCGGTAGTGATCAGGGAGCTGAGCGGGGTCGAGGCCTTTCGACCGGGCGCGTTTCGCGCCGACCTCTTGCCAGAGCAGCGAGGGGTTATCCGCATCGCCGAAGACGGCATCGGGCGCGACCATGTTGACGCGAATGTCGTCGCTGGCCAGCTCGATGGCCGCAACCCGGGCGAGCTGGTGCGCGGCGGCCTTCGATGCCGAGTAGGCGGAGAAGTTGGCACCGGGTTCCGGCACGTTCTTGGTCGAGACAAGGACGATGTCGCCACCGGCACCCTGCCGGCGCACCGAGCGCGTGAAGCTTGCGAAGAGGTGGAAGGAGCCGAGCGCGTTGACCGAGAAGACGGTCTGCAGCCGCTGGGGGTCGAGCGCATCAATTGCGGCGACTTCGGCGAGGCCGTGGGAGAGCACCATCAGGTCGATGCCGCCCGCCGTGCGGCAGGCTTTCTCGAAGGCGCGTGCGACCTGCTCGGGGCGCGTCACGTCGAAGGTGAGCGGGATGACCTCTGCACCGGACTGCTCTTGCCGCACGCGCTTGGCGGCTGCCTCGACACGCGCCGTGTCGGCCTCCGGGCCCGGGCGGTCCGCGAGGAGCACGAGCGCACCCGCGCCGGCGAGCGCGCGCGCGAGGCCGAGGCCAATGGCGCCAGCCCCTCCGGTGACCAAGGCGACGCGTCCTTCCAGCGTTAGCGGTGGGCGCCGGCGCAGCTTGGCTTGCTCGGGTGGCCAGAACTCGAGTGCGAAGATTTCCGCTTTGCTGGCGGGTTCGTAGCGGCCAAGGGCCTCGGCGCGGTGGCTAAGAAGGAGATTACGCTCCGCGATGCCCGCAGCGCGTTGCGCCTCGGCGAGCGAGCGTCCCGCGCCGAAGATCCCGCAACCCGGCACGAGTACGCTGCGCGGCAGAAGGGCGTCGTCGGCCAAGGTCGGCCCTGTGTGGTGCGCCTCGACGTAGGTGGTGTATTCCCCGGCGTAGGTCGCGACGGCCTCGATCAGCGAGCCATCCCGTCGCGGGTCGAAAAAGAGCGGGACGCGGCGGGCATAGAGCGCGTGGTCGGGGGTCATGACACCTCGCTGGCTCAGCTCTCTGGCTTCGGGGCGGCCGAGCAGCGCGAGGGTCCGAGTATCCGCGCGGTGGGCGAGGATGACGCGCTGGGCGCGCTCCCCGCGAGAAGCGGGCACGGTCAGCGCGCCCCGCAGCGTTTCGGCAAGTGCAGCTGCGGTGGCGAGGGCTTCGGCCGGCAGTGGGGGGGGTGCAGAAGCTGGCGCGCCCGGCCCCGCGGCGACGCAGGCGGCGACGGCTGCCGCCATATCTTCGAAGGCTCGTCGCGCATCGGTACCCCATGTGAACACACCGTGGTGGCGGACGACGACGCCGGCCAGCTCAGGGTGTTCCTCGAGCTGGCGCGCGACCGCGCGCGCCAAGGCGAGCCCCGGTGGGAGATACTCGAGCACACCGAACCTGGCGCCGAGAGCGCTCACGAGGCGCTGGTATCCGTCCGGTTGACAGCCGAGCAGCAGCGCGGCCTCGGCGTGGGTGTGCAGCACGACAGGATGGGGCACGAAGGCGTGCAGGCAAGCTTCGACCGAAGGGAAGGGGTCGCCCGTATCGAGGCGTGCCGCCGAAAGCGTCGCCATGAGGCGATCGTCATCGAGAGCTTCGAGAGCCGCGAGGGGGCGCAGGCGGCCGAGATCAAGGCGGGCGAAGTGTTCGGGTTGGATGCCGGCCAGCTCGCATCCGGATCCTTTGATGAGCAGCGTTTCGACGCGCAGATCTCCGGGAAGCTGGGTCGCGGTCTTGAGTGAACAGTTGCCACCGCCAAAGGCAACGAGGGTCTCATCCGCGCCGAGCAGGCGCGACGCCTGGATCAGTGCAGCGAAGCCGGCGCCCCAGGCGCGCCGTTCGCTGGCGTCCGGGTCAGTCCAGGGACGGAGCACGGCCACTCCTCAGCACCGTCGAGCCTACGTCGTTCCAGCAGCGCGAAAGGCTCACGACGGCGCGCTCTCTAGTCCTCGGCCGGCAGATTCTGCTTCACGCCAGCAGCGTCGGGAACGAAGCCCTCAGTGAAGACCGTTTCGCCGCAGTCCTCTTCTTCTGGTTGGCCGACGAGGTTGATCAGCCGCTCCTCTTCGTCGAGGTAGACGCGCTCGTCGATGATCTCGTTGAGTACGACGTCGAGGGTTGTCTCGTTAGGCTGACGATCGACGAGCTCTGGTGCACCGGCGACGATGCTTTCCCAGCGTCGGGCGACGACCGTGGTCAAAAGAAAACGGTTGGGGATCTTTTTTAAGGCTTTTTCGATCGGCTTGAACACGGGGTGGTGCCTCCTGCTTCGGGATGTGCTCGTTCGCCTTCCCCCTCGTTGGGAGAGCGCGAATCAGAGATTGCCTCGCATCATATCGATGAACTCTTTGTTGCTCGTCGTTGCCGAGAGCTTGTCGAGCAATAGCTGCATGGCCTCCATCCCGTTCATCTGGGAAAGAACCTTGCGCAGAATCCATACCGCGTTGAGGGTGTCCATCGGAAGCAGCAGCTCTTCCTTGCGTGTTCCCGAGCGCGTCAGGTCGATGGCTGGGTAGACGCGCCGGTCCGAGAGCCGCCGGTCGAGGTGGAGCTCCATGTTTCCGGTACCCTTGAACTCTTCAAAAATGACCTCATCCATCCGCGAGCCCGTGTCGATCAAGGCGGTGGCGATGATGGTCAACGAGCCGCTGCCTTCGAGGTTGCGTGCCGCGCCGAAGAAGCGCTTGGGGCGCTGGAGTGCGTTGGCATCGAGACCGCCCGAAAGCACCTTGCCCGATGAGGGCTGGACGGCGTTGTGAGCACGGGCGAGGCGAGTGATCGAGTCGAGCAAGATGACGACGTCGCGTCCGTTTTCGACCATCCGCCGCGCTTTCTCGATGACCATGCTCGCGACTTGCACATGGCGGGTCGCCGGCTCGTCGAAGGTCGAGGCGATGATCTCACCAGCGCACTCGGCTTTCATGTCGGTCACCTCTTCCGGCCGCTCGTCGATCAGCAGCACGATGAGGTAGACCTCCGGGTGGTTGGCAGCAATCGAGTTGGCCAGCGCCTGCAGCAGCAGCGTCTTGCCCGTGCGTGGCGCGGCGACGATCAGTCCGCGCTGGCCCTTGCCGATCGGCGTCAGCATGTCCATTACGCGGCCCGTGAGGTTGTCGCGGTCCGTCTCGAGATGGAGCTGCTCCATCGGGTAGAGCGGTGTGAGATTTTCGAAGAAGATCCGCTCCTCCGAGCGATGAGGGTCGCTACCGTTGACTGCCTCGACCTTGATCAACGCAAAGTACTTTTCGTCGACGCGGGGTGGGCGTACCTGGCCAGCAATCGTATCGCCCGTCGCCAGCTCGAAGCGGGTGATCTGGGAAGGGGAGATGTAGACGTCATCCGGCCCCGGTAAGTAGCTGTAAGCCGGGGAGCGCAGGAAGCCATACCCCTCGGGCAGCACCTCGAGGGTGCCTTCGACGTAGAGCAAGCCCTCTTCGAGGGCTCGCTTGCGCAGGATGAGGTGGATCAGATCCTGCTTTTTGACCCCCTTGACCTGTTCGATCTCGAAGCTCGTGGCCATCTCGACGAGCTCTTCGAAGGATTTGAGCGCCAGCGTGTGCATCTCGAAGCTGGGGCGCTCATCCGTTGCGAGGGCTTCATCGGCGAGAATGCGCGCGTCCGAGGGGAGATCCTCGTGCCGGCGGCGCTCGCCCTTGTGGGTCCGGCTGCCGCCGCGCTTGCGCCCGGAACGCGCGCCGCGGTCGCGACTGCCGCGCTCGTTGCGTTCGTTGCGCGCGCTGCCGCGGCGGCCCTTTTTCCGATTGGGGCGCCGGTCTTCGCGCCCTCGGGACACGTTCTCTCGGCCGCGTGCCTCATC
>CAYSMT010000351.1:0-3969 GCA_964432135.1 uncultured Acidobacteriota bacterium | reverse complement strand
GACGCCCTTGCCTGCGGCGGCCTTCTTGAAGTACAGACGGAACTGGCGCTCAAGCACGCCATAGATCCGCTTGACCTTCTGCTTTTCGCGTAGCTGCAGACCATAACCCTGGAGCTTGATCCGGCGACGACCGTGCTGGCCCGGCGCGTAGTTCCGGCGCTTGATCGCGCATTTATCTTTGAAGCAGCGCTCACCCTTGAGGAAGAGCTGGGAGCCTTCCCGGCGGCAGAGCCTGCAAACGGCACCAATGTAGCGTCCCATGGCTGATGCCCTCCTCAGACCCGCCGGCGCTTAGGCGGGCGGCAACCATTATGGGGAATCGGAGTCACATCCTTGATCGAGCGAACCTCGAGTCCAGAGGCGGCCAGGGCGCGAATCGACGATTCGCGCCCGGCGCCAGGACCCTGCACCCGCACATCGACGGTACGAACACCGTGCTCGCGCGCGAGGTTCACGGCTTGTTGCGCAGCCATCTGAGCCGCGAAAGGCGTTCCCTTCCTCGAACCCTTGAAGCCGACGCGACCCGCACTCGACCAGGCGACGACATTGCCCACCGGATCGGTGATGCTGACGATCGTGTTGTTGAAGGTTGCCTGGATGTGGCAGGTACCGTGGGGGACGTTCTTGCGTTCCCGACGACGTGACGTGCGCTTTGTGGCCTTGCCACCTTTCGCCATCTCTTACTCTCCGTCGGACGACCGCTCCTTCGCGGTGTCCTCTTCACGAGGCGCTTTCAGGCTCGCCTCGGCGAGCCGACCCCGTCGTCGCAGCACGGGGCGCCCCCGGGGGTGTCAAAAACCCACCCTACTTACGGACCTTCTTCTTGCCTGCGACGGCCACACGCGGACCCTTCTTGGTTCGCGCGTTCGTGTGGGTGCGCTGACCGCGAACCGGCAAGCCCTGCCGGTGGCGAATCCCCCGGTAGGCACCAATCTCGATCAACCGTTTGATGTCCATCTGGATGTTCTTGCGGAGGTCACCTTCGACCCGTCCCTCATCCTGGATGATCTGCCGAATGCGGCGTGTTTGATCCTCGGTGAGATCCTTGACCCGGACCCCAGCAGGACACTCCGCGGCATCGAGAATGGCGTTCGAACGCGCCATGCCAATCCCGTAGATGTAGGTCAGCGCAACATCGATGCGTTTTTGTAGGGGAAGATCGACTCCCGCGATACGTGCCATCTTCTATTGCTCCGCTCAGCCCTGACGCTGCTTGTGCTTGGGGTTCTCACAGATCACGCGGACGACACCGCGACGCCTGATCACCTTGCATTTGTCACACATCTTCTTGACGGACGCTCTTACCTTCATCGGGTCACCTCGCGAAAGCCCTACTTGTAGCGATAGATGATTCGGCCACGATTGAGGTCATAGGGAGACAGCTCCACCGTCACCCTATCACCGGGCAGAATGCGGATGAAATGTTTGCGCATTCGTCCGGAAATGTGAGCGAGGACCTGATGCCCGTTCTCCAGTTCAACCTTGAACATGGCATTGGGCAGGGTCTCGATCACCGTCGCCTCGATCTGGATGGCCTCTTCCTTGGCCACAAGCTCACTCCTCTATCGGCCGCTCAGGATCGCCCAAGATCCGTGGACCGTCCTCGGTAGCCACAGCCACCAGTTCCCAATGAGCTGCCGGCGACCCATCACGCGTCACCGCGGTCCAGCCATCCTCGAGAATCCTGATCGTCGCCTTGCCGGCGGTGATCATGGGCTCGATGGCGAAGACCATGCCCTTTTCAATCCGGGGACCGCGTCCCCGTCGACCGTAGTTCCGAATCTCGGGCTCCTCGTGCAGGCGCGCCCCGATTCCGTGTCCCGCGAACTCGCGCACCACACTGAACCCAGCCTGACGCGCGTGGGTCTCCACCGCGTGGCCGATGTCCTGTACGTGCCGCCCCGGCCGAACCTGCGCGATGGCCTCGTGCAGGCATTCCTGGGTCACGCGCGAAAGCCGCTGTTCCTTCGCGGAGACGGCACCCACCTCGCAGGTGATCGCCGAATCCCCATAATACCCTTCGAGGCGAACGCCAAAGTCAATGCTGACCAAGTCGCCATCCTCAACGCGCCGCCGGCCGGGAATCCCGTGAACCACCTCTTCGTTAACCGAGATGCACAGGCTCGAAGGATACCCCATGTAGCCTTTAAAGGCCGGTTTTGCACCCAGTTCGAAACAACGCGCCTCGGCATGGGCATCAAGCTCGCCCGTCGTGATGCCTGGCACAGCCAGCTCGGAGAGCTCTCCGAGCACCCGGCGCACGACACGGCAGGCGCGATCAATCATCGCTATCTCTTCGCCGCTCCGGCGAGGAATCATTGCCGAAACCGCTCCAACTCGGCACGGATTCGATCATAAACCTCGTCGATACTACCCGTTCCATCGATTTCCGCCAGCAAGCCTTGCTGCCGGTAAAGCTCCGCGACAGGCGCCGTCGTCTCCCGGTAGACCGCGAGGCGACGGACCACCGTCTCTTCGTTGTCGTCTGCGCGCGGTATCCCTTGATCACCCTCGCGCCGGCGTTTGCGCAAACGCTCGAGCAACAGCTCGTCGGCAACCTTCAGGAAGAGCACGCGATCTAGGTCCTGCTCACCGACGATCCCCGCGAGGGTCTCGACCTGGGCCACAGAGCGAGGGTAGCCATCGAGCAACCAGCCGCTCCGGGCATCGTCTTCAGCCAAGCGCTGCCTGACAAGCTCCGCCATCAGATCGTCCGAGACGAGCTCGCCCCGCTCGAGAACCCGCGCCACCTTCCGCCCCAGCTCGCAACCCGCAGCGACCGCTGAGCGGAGCATGACGCCCGTACTGATCGGCACGATCGAATGCTCCGCGCAGATTCGCGCGGCCTGAGTTCCTTTGCCCGCCCCCGGGGGCCCGAAGATAACCAGGCGCACGGCGGCCTACTTCCGGCCCTTGAGGCGCCCGCTCTTGAGGAAACCATCGTAGTGACGCATGACGAGCTGGCTTTCGATCTGCTGCACGGTGTCCATCGCGACGCCGACCACGATCAAAAGCGATGTGCCGCCAAAGTAGAACTTGATGCCCATCCCGTTGAGGATGAAGCCAGGAACCCATTTGGCGAAGAACTCACCGACAGCGGCCGGTTCGATCTGATGAAGCGGCAGGCCGCTGATCAGAAAGATGGGCAACAGCGAGATCGCGGCAAGATAAACCGCACCAGCGAAGGTCAATCGAGTCAAGACGTTGTCGATGTAGTTCGCCGTTTGCTTGCCCGGCCGCACCCCCGGAATAAACCCGCCGACCCGCTTCATGTTATCCGCGGTATCGACCGGATTGAAGATGATCGAGGTGTAGAAAAAACAGAACAGAACGATCAAGGAAAGATACAGAAGATCCCACGCCGGCATGTTGTAGGTTAGCTGCCGACTAGATGCCGCAAGAATATCTGAGTCGGGGAAACGCTGATGAGCCCATGTGATCAAGGTCTGAGGCAGTGCCAGCAACGAGGAGGCAAAGATCACGGGAATCACGCCTCCCGTGTTGACCTTGAGCGGGAGGAAGGTCGCGGTACCTCGCATGACCCGCCGCCCGCGCACGCGGCTCGCGTATTGGATCGGGATCCTGCGCTGCGCTCTTTCGACGAAGACGACCCCCGCGACGACGGCAATCATGACAACCAGCAACCCCACAGCGATGATCAAGTTCTGCTGGCCCGCGAGCAAATCGCGCCCAAAACCACGCACGGCATTCGGCAGACGCACGATGATGCCGGCAAAGATGATCAGTGAGATGCCATTGCCAATACCGCGCTCGGTGATCTGCTCGCCGAGCCACATGATGAAAGCCGTGCCGGTCGTCAATGTGATGACCGTCAAGAAAAAGAATACAGGACCCGGGTTGGGTACGATCGGGTCGGCACCACTATCGATCTTGGTCACCCAGACGCAGATCGCCACCGCTTGGATCAGCGACAGAACCACCGTGCCGTAGCGTGTCCACTGCGTGATC
>CAYSMT010000350.1:0-3970 GCA_964432135.1 uncultured Acidobacteriota bacterium | reverse complement strand
GCTCCTCGGTTTGCGTTTGGCGAGGGCCCTCGGAAGCGAGATTGCGCCTGTGTCCTCGTGGACCCGGAAGCACTACTTCTATCCGGACCTCCCCAAGGGCTACCAGATCACCCAACACACGCAACCGCTCGCTCGGGGAGGCGTCGTGTCCATCGAGGGCGCAAAGGGACGCGGCGTGCTGCACCTGGCGCAAATCCATCTCGAGGAGGATGCCGGCAAGCTTGTCCACGAGGGGCTCGGTGAGCATGAGAGTGGGGTCGATCATAACCGCTGCGGTGTTCCGCTCCTGGAGATCGTCACTCGGGCCGAACCTATGACACCGGAAGAGGCGATCCTCTTCATCGAGGGATTGCGCGCCGTGCTGCGAGCGACGGGAGTGTGCAAAGCCGAGATGGAAAAGGCTGCACTGCGCTGTGATGCCAACATCTCGCTACATCGTTCCGGCGAGCCCTGGGGGGCGCGGGTCGAGATCAAGAACCTCAACTCTTTGCGCAATATGCGTCGTGCGCTTTTCTTCGAGATCGAGCGCCAGCGAGCCCTCCTCGAACGAGCAGAAGCCGTAAGTATGCAGACACGCCTTTGGGACGCGAAAGCTAATCGTACACGCGTCATGCGCAACAAGGAGGTTGATCGGGATTACCGCTACTTTCCCGAACCCGATCTGCCACCGCTGCGGATCGATGAGATTTTGCTTGCCGAGGCTGTGGCAGATCTGCCCGAGCTACCTTTAGCGCGATGCGAGCGCTTGGTGCGTGAGCATTCCTTGCGCCGTGAGGACGCCTATCGTCTGAGTCTGGATCACGCTGGTGCCGACTTCTACGAGCAGCTTGCCCAGATCTGTGGTGATGGCGCTCTTGCGGCGAGATGGTCCCTCTCGGTGCTACCGGCGTTGTTGCGGGATCGGGGTGTGGCGATCGAGAGGAGCCCCGTGTCTGCATTGCGCCTCGGTGAGCTGCTGCGTCTCGTCAAAGCCGAGGAGGTCAGCGAACGCGCCGCAAAAACGGTGCTCGTGAAACTCGTTGAAGACCCTGCCCCGCCGCGCGAGATTGTGCGCCGTCTCGGGCTCGGTCAGATTTGTGACCGGGAGCTGCTCGAGCGACTCTGTCGCGAGGTCATTGTGGACTACCCTGAACAAGTGGCAGCCTACCAAGCCGGCCGGACGGGCTTGCACGGCTTCTTCGTCGGAAAGGTTCTTTCGCGTAGCGCCGGCCGAGCGCACCCGGCTATGGTTGGGACGATCTTCCGCCAGCAGCTCGCGGAAGGGTGTCCATGAGGTGCGGCCGCTATGGGAGCGGTCAGCGGCGCGTACAGCCTTGGCTCTTCGCGGTCATCTGCTTCCTGTCGGTGTTGGGCGCACCGAGCCGCTCGGCGCAGCCTGCTGCGCTTCCCGAGCCTCCCCTCGAAGCTTGTGCGCAGGTCAGCGTTCGTGCGAGCGATCCGAGCGTCGAGATGCTCGCGCTGGATCTCTCGCGCGGTGCAGGAGCTATGCTCGCGCGGGTTTCTCAGCGCCTCGAGTTGCCTCCCCCCGAGCGGGTCCTCGTCCTTGTCGTGCCTCGTGTGCCTCGTGGCCGGAAGGAGGCTGTGCGCCTTGGCCTTGGGCAGGTGCCGAGCTGGGCTGCGGGTTTCGCTCAGCCAGAACAAAATCGCGTTGTTGTTTTTGCCAATCGGGTCGGCGGTTACGCGCACCCCAGTCTGCCTGGGACCATGGCGCACGAATTCGCGCATCTCATCGTTGGAGTGAATCTGCCCCGAGGGGCCTTCATCCCACGTTGGTACGACGAGGGGATTGCCCAGCTCGTTGAGCGTGATTTGTCGATCTACGAGGCTCTCCAGCTCGCGCGGATGACGATCATGGCCGAGCCGCCGCCTCTCAGACGTTTGAGAAGCGCATGGCCTGCCGACGCAGCTCAAGCTCGGGACGCCTATGCGCTGTCCCTTTCATTCGTAGATTTCGCGGAGGAGAACACGCTGGCCGGGGCGCCGCAGCGCCTTGTCATGGCGATGAGGGCCGGCGCACTCTTTGACGAGGCCTTTCGTTCAGCTTACGGTGCGCGTCGCGCTCATTTCGAGCGGCTCTGGCGTGCGTCGCTCGAGGATCGCTACCTTTACCGGCCGTTGTGGGTTCTGTTTTCTCTTGCCAACGCTGTGATGGGAGTTCTCGCGCTCGTCGCCGTGATCCGGGTGCGTCGTCGTAACCGTGTGCGTCTCGAGACCTGGGAGGAAGAGGAGCGCTTCCCGCCGCACGGGTAGCTTGCATGGCCACCGGTGTGCGACGTCACGCGCGGCGGAACGCAGCGGCTGGGCTCAGAGCTTATCCGTCTTGCGGTGCCCTCGCCGGGATCGCAGCCACCACCAGACGCCGAGCATACTTGGTACGAGGATCGTCGAGACGACGAAAACCTGCCAAGTCGTCACGCCATGCGCGGCGAGGGTATCGCCGAGTCGCACGAAAGCGATTTGAAATAGGGCTGTGCGTAGCAACATCCCTGGGATCGATCCCAGGAGGTAGGGGCGAAAGGGAAGGCGCACCAGGCCTGCACAAAGGTTGAAGTAACGATAAGGTGTCAGTGGAATGATGCGCAGGATGAAGATCGTCCAAGCGGATGCCGTCTCGAGCTTGCGATCGAGCTGGCTGACACGCTTTCCGAGAAGAACGCGCAGCAGATCGTGGCCTCCGCTGCGTGCGATCCCGTAGGCGCATATTGCGGCAGCGATCTCGCCGATCCAAACGGCGAGGATACTGGAATAACCAAAGAGTTCCGCGCCGATGATCTTGGCGACGTCCCTCCCCGGCACCGGAAAGATCGAGATCGCGCTGTAAAGAACAATGAAGGCGCCGAAGCTCCACGATGCGTTCCAGGTAGCACTTCGATCACCCAACTCCGCGAGAGGAAGGTTGTAGCGCCATGCGAGACAGCCGCCAGCGATCAAGAACAGGGCGCCGAAAAACGCCTTGACGAGAGCGATCGAAAGCCTCGAACGCTCCCGCATCGCGGTCACTTCGCCCCTGAGGGGCGTTGCCACGGCGAGCCCGAGGGAATGCCTTCACTTTGAGGTCGGATCACTTCCTTCCGCACCGATGCCCTTTGTCGGCCCGACCCTGCTCGAGCTTGGTCTCTGTTGGCCCCGGCCATCGCGCCTCCTCGTATTGCCACGTGCCCTGGCACCATTGTGTGTCCAAGGAAACTAAGGTCGTTTCGCTGCTCGGTCCACCGGGCGCGGCGTCTCCGAGGAGGGTGTGGCATGATCTGCGGGTCATGATCGTCTTCGACCAGGTGTCCAAGGCTTACCGGGGCAGCGAGACAGCTTTGCGTGAGGTGTCGTTGCACATTACGCCGGGTGAGTTCGTTGTCGTCACAGGGCCTTCCGGCGCGGGCAAGACAACCCTTCTGCAAATGGTCTATCGTGAGGTTCTGCCGACTCGAGGGCGCGTCGTTGTCGATGGCAGGGAGCTTCGTTCGATGAGTTTCCGGCAGGTGCCGGAGCTGCGCCGGCGCATCGGAGTCGTCTTTCAGGACTTCCGCCTGCTACCACGGCGCACTGTGGCGGAGAATGTCTCCTTCGTGCTACGCGCGTTAGCTTGGCCTCGGGCTCGTCGCAGCGAGCGGACCCGCCGCGTGCTCGAGTGGGTTGCGCTGGCGCATCGGGCACATGACTTCCCGCGGTCGCTCTCGGGCGGGGAGCAGCAGCGGGTCGCCATAGCCCGCGCCCTCGCTGCTGAGCCCCGCCTGCTGCTTGCTGACGAGCCGACGGGCAATCTCGATCCGGAGCGTTCACTCGAGATTCTGGCGCTCTTGCGCGAGATTCACGCACGTGGCACGACAGTCGTGCTGGCGACCCACGACCTGGCATTGATCGAGTCGGCTAAGGTGCGCGAAATCCACCTGCGCTCCGGTCGTCTTGTCGAGGATCGGAAGATCGCATGAAGGGTCTGCGTTTCGTCTTCGAGATTCTGCGTAGCGCCGTGCTG
>CAYSMT010000349.1:0-3993 GCA_964432135.1 uncultured Acidobacteriota bacterium | reverse complement strand
CGCTGCCGGGCGATCGCTATGATTTCGGTCACGCCTTCCTGCGGGAGACGGTGCTCGACCAGATCCCCGCTGAGGACAAACGGAGGCTTCACCTGCTCTGGACACAGCTCCTGGAAGGTGACCCGGCACGCTTCTTCGAGTATGCGGGGCAGCTGCTGGCGGCGGGAGCAGACGCCAGTGAATGCTTCCTCGATGCCGCCCGCCGCCTTGGCACACGCTGGCAGCATCAGGCCTCGGTTCCCTTCTTCCGCGCAGCGCTGAAAGGTTGCCCACCAGCAGATCCGCGACGCGGTGCTATCTATCCGGAGTGGGCGGCCGCATGTCGCGGCGCCCACGCACCCGAGAAGGCGATCGAGGTCTGCCGGGAGTGGGCGCTTCATGCGCGTGACCGCGGCGATCGACCGGCCGAGGCAAGGGCCCTGCGGGCGCTCGCCATCAGCTTGCGCGAAACCCACGACTGGGACGCCGCACTCGAGGCGGCAGAGCAGGCCGCCACCCTCGCGAAAGCTGCGGGAGATGATGAGGCCACCTCCCTCGCCCTGCGCACCGAGGCGAACGTGCTCTGGCTCATGTGGCGTCACGAGGAAGCCCGTGCGCCGCTCGAAGAAGCCCTCGAGATCTCGCGGCGACGTCGAGATCCTCTGCAACAGGCCAAAAATCTCTACGATTCGTCGATGATTCTCGCCATTACAGGGCGGCCGGCGGCAGGGCTCGAAGCGACCCGCGAAGCGCGCGAGCTCTTCGCCCAGGTCTCGGACCCCGTCTGGTCTCTCGCCGTCAACGCCAATGAATCGATGATTCTCAACTTTCTCGGAGACCTCGAAGGCGCAGCCCAGGCACTGCGCGAGCTCGTCGACAGCCTGCAACAGCTCGACGGCGATGTTCCGCTCGACCTTCCCCTCGAGAACCTGCTCTTTCTGCTCAACCGGATGGGACGCTATGCCGAAGCCCTTGAGACGGGCCGGCGACTACTCGACTTCGCGGCCCGTTTCTCGCGCCACGACAAGCGCGTCTCCGGTCTTCTCGGCATGGGTGATGCCCTCTTCCATCTCGAGGACCGGGCCGGGGCCAGAGACCACCACCGCCTCGCACTCGAGCTGGCCTCAGCCATCGGAGACCAGCGCCAAGGAATCTACGCGCGCCACGCCGTCAGCCGGGACCTGCGCGCTGCGCGACGCCTCGACGAAGCCGCGCAGCTTGCACGCGAGGTGCACGCCGACGCGGAGCGTAGTGCCAGCCGCAAACCCCAGGCCCTATCCGCGATCGAACTCGCCCGCGTCCGCCTGGCCTCCGCGGATCCGGAAGGTGCTCACCGCTGGCTCGATGCCGCCGAGGCCGCGCTGGGAGTTCCCTTCGAGGAAGGCCCCGCGCTGCGCGCGAGCCTGCTGCTCGAGCGCGCCCGCGCTTGGCGCCGACTTGAGCGCCCACGCCTGGCATGCTCGGCGATCGCTGAGGGTCTCGCCCTCGCCCGACATCATGGCCCCGCAGCGACGCGCGGTGAGTTGCTCGCGTTCGCCGCAAGGCTCTACGACGAGTTGGGACGCGAGATCGAGAGCCGGCGCGCTCTCAGCGAGGCGGCCGAGCTGATCACGAGCTGCGCTGACGCGATCGAAGACCCGGCGCTGCGCCACCGCTTCCTCGCTGCTCCTGGGAGAGCCGCGATCCTGCGCTCACAACGTTCCAACACGCCGAAAAGCGGGGCTGTGGGGGCAGGTCTGACGACCTTGCTCGAACTCAGTCACCTGCTCATTGATGAGGAAAAGCTCTCGACGGCGCTCGATCAGATCACGGCCGCGGCCGTCGAACGGAGCGGAGCGGAGCGAGGCCTGCTCCTGCTGCGCAGTGGCGCCGAACAAGCCTACGAGGGCGCCGCGGCCCAAGGCAACGAGGAAGGCGTGCAAAAGGAGCTCTTGCGCGTGTCGAATGCCGTGCTCGAGCGCGTTGAACAAGAGGGCCATCTGCTCTCGCTCGATATCAGCCAAGATGCCAGCCTCTCCCACTCGGACTCGCTCTCGCGTCTTGGCGTACGATCCTTGATGGCTGTGCCCGTTGTCGAAGGTGGACGCCAGCTCGGTGTGCTCTATGTCGACACGCGTCACGCGTTGCCCTTCTCTTCGACGACAGCATTGACCGAGCTGAAGACCCTCGCGAATCTCGCCGTGCTGGCATTGGCGCGCAGACGCGAGCAAACCCCTTCCCGCGAAAAGGAGCCTTCCGCAGAAACCTCCGCGCCGCCCCAAAACTTCGAGGGTCTCGTCAGCCAGAGCTCACGCATGCATGAAATCTTCTCGCGCCTCGAACGCGTAGCCGATGCGAGCCTCCCGGTGCTCGTCCTGGGAGAGTCCGGCACCGGCAAGGAGCTCATTGCACGCGCCCTGCACGCCCGCTCGGAACGTCCCGCGGACCGCTTCCTGTCAGAAAACTGCGCTGCGATCCCCGAAAACCTGCTTGAGAGCATCCTCTTCGGCTACGTCAAGGGTGCGTTCACTGGCGCAGAGGAAGACAAGCCCGGGCTGTTCGACCTCGCCGAGGGCGGCACTCTGCTGCTTGACGAGATTTCCGAGATGAGCCCCGGTCTCCAAGCCAAGCTGCTACGCGTCCTTCAAGAGGGCGAGTTCCGCCCCGTGGGCGGATTGGCTATCCGCCGCAGCAACGTCCGGATCATCGCGGCCACCCATCGCGATCCGGCCCAGCTCGTCGCCAGCGGAGCGTTCCGAGACGATCTCTACTTCCGCCTCTCAGGCGTGACGATCGAGCTGCCTCCGCTGCGGGCCCGTCTTGAAGATCTGCCCTTGCTCGCGCGGCACTTCCTCGCGCGCGAGAGTGCCGTGAGCGGGCGCCGCACACCAGAACTCTCGCCCGCAGCGCTGCGCGCCCTGCACGAACACCGCTGGCCCGGCAACATCCGCGAACTCGAAAACCTGTTCAAGCGCCTCGTACTGCTGTGCGATGACGAGCGGATCACCCTGGCTGACCTCGAGGCAGATGCCGAGTTCCAGCGCTCGCGCTACCAGGGTGCGCCGACGGAGCCACCGCCAGGCCACACGACGGTACCGACCGCAGAGCCGAAGCACGATGAAAGAACCGAACTCACCGAAGCGCTCGAACGTACGGGCGGCAACCGCGTGCAAGCCGCCGCCCTGCTCGGAATCGGGCGAGCGACACTCTATCGCCGCCTGAAAAAGTACGGCCTCTGAGCGACCTGTCTCATGCTGTGCCTGGAAAGCCGACTCATCTCCTATGGCTCTGCGGAGTGAGACATATCCAACGTCAATAATAACAATATGTTAGGCGAATTTCTGTTGCGAGACACCCCAGAATGAGACAGTTTTGTGCCGGGCGTCTCATACATGCAACACGCTTATTTTTCAGCAGTTTACCCGGCGAGACATCTTGGCAAGCAGGTTGCAATGACACCGGGTGCACAGGATGGACGAGACACGCGGGGGCGTGATCGATCCACTCCGGCGGAGGGTCAAAAAATGAAAATGAACCTAAATATCAACCTGCGCATCATCGCCGCGTTGACGCTGCTCGTGCTGAGCAGCACCGTCCTCGCCGCGGGTACCGCCCCAGCCCAGATCGCCGTCGAGCTTCAAAGCGCCGCTGCTCAGGCAAGCGCCGCTGAGACACTGCCGGTCGTGATCCAGATGAAGGACGGCACGCGCCTCCCGAGCCTACTCCCCGGCGCTCAGATCGGAGTTCGCGCGGACCGCCTTGGCGCCCTCGCAGCCCAGATCACACCGGAGATGCTCGATCAAATCGCGAAGATGCCCGGCGTTCTCTCCGTGGCGCCCGATCGCATGCTCCACGCGAACCTCGATGTCGCTCGCGCGGCACTCGAGGCCGACCTGGCCTACCAGCGTACCGGTTTCACGGGACGAGGAGTGACCATCGCTCTGATCGACACAGGCGTTGCGCGAGATGTCGCCGTCGCCGAGGAGCGAATCCTGGCTCGCGTCGACTTCGTTGACCCCGATGGCGATGCCCAGC
>CAYSMT010000348.1:0-3999 GCA_964432135.1 uncultured Acidobacteriota bacterium | reverse complement strand
CGCGGCTTAAGGTCGATCGCTTTCCCAGCACGAGTCACCTCGCGCGAAAGCAGATCCATCTCGAGATCTCCGACGATCAGGCGGGTCGCGACAGCCTCGGCATCTGCGCGTCGAACGAGAGCCTCAAGTCTCGCGAGAAGCTCGGAGAACGCGAAGGGTTTGACGAGGTAGTCGTCGCTGCCTCTGCGCAAGCCCTCAACACGATCATCAACCTCACCGAGCGCCGAGAGGATCAGGATCGGCGTCGTCTTGCCTGCCGAGCGTACGGCCTGGATCACGACGAGCCCATCACGCTCCGGAAGCATGCGATCGACGACGATGACATCGTAGGGTTGGTTCAACGCGAGGTAAAGCCCCTGCCGGCCATCAGCAGCATCGTCGACCGTATGCCCCGCCTCTACGAGCCCCTTTCGAACGTAGGCCCTGGCTCTTTCGTCGTCTTCGATGACGAGTACTTTCATCTTCGCCCATCCTGAGCAGCCGCATCAGCCGCATAGCCTAGGATAGCTTAAGCCCTGACGAGGATCTGCTCGGCCGGGACATTAGAACTCAACCCAAAAAGGGGGCTTCGCCCTATGATGGCCCCTGCGCGGGGCGGTTGTCTTCACGCTCGCCACAAGAGGAGGCGTTAACGCCATGACAGGCCAGATCTCGAAGCTACCCGGGAGCTTCTCTCGCACCGTATACCTCGTCCTCGCGACACTACCCCTCGCACTTGCCGGCCCCAAGGCTGCGCCTTTGCCCGTTGGACCGGACGGCCGCGCCATCTACCGAGTCGTGAAATTGGTCAACGCAGATGACCTCACCTACGCAGATCTAAGCGAACTCGGCTTCATTCTCGAACGCGCAACCGGCGGCGCAGTGGTCGCGTGGCTCTCGCCCGAAGGCATGGAAAAGCTCAATGCCCTCGGCATCCCCTGGCGAGAAATCCCCGAAGCGGCGCACCGCGCCAGAACCACCGCACTGAAAAGTTCTGCGCTGGCCTATCATGACCATGCGGCGCTGACGACCGAGTTACGGCAGATCGCCAACGATCATCCTGCCATCACGCAACTGGTCTCTGCTGGTGATAGCGTCGACGGCCGCGCGTTGTGGTGGCTGAAGATCAGCGACAACCCGAACAGCGAAGAAGATGAACCCTCGGCAAAATATATCTCGACGATGCATGGCGACGAAGCGGTGGGTACTGAAATGTGCTTGCAGCTCATTCATTGGCTCACAGACAACTACGGCAGCGATCCTCGAGCGACACGCCTTGTCAACGAGACCGAGTTCTGGATCATGCCGATGATGAACCCGGACGGAAACGCACGCTCACAGCGCTTCAACGCGAAAGGTGTCGATCTGAATCGCAACTTTCCCGACTGGTGGGACGACCACGCAAACACGACACAAGGACGCGCCGCCGAGACGGCGGCCATCATGAACTGGCAGTTCGATCACGCCACCTCGCTCTCGATCAATTTCCACTCTGGTGCTCTCGTAGTGAACTATCCTTTCGACAACAACGCCCGTGGCGCAAGTGTTGATTCGCCGACCCCCGACAATGATATCGTGCGCGAACTCGCCCTCGAATACTCCGAAGACAACGCTCCGATGTACGGCGGTGCCTTTCCCCAAGGCATCACGAATGGAGCGGACTGGTATGCCATCTCAGGCGGGATGCAGGATTGGAACTACAACTGGGAAGGCGATATCGAAAATACCGTCGAGCTGAGCAACACCAAGTGGCCACCGGCGGACCAGCTCGAGGGGCTGTGGCACGATAATCAAGAGGCGATGATCTCCTACCTCGAGCGCGTGCTTACAGGCGTGCGCGGTGTCGTCACCGATCGCAGCAGTGGAGCCCCCCTCGCCGCTCGATTGAGCATCGTAGGACGTGACGCGCACTTCTTTACCGACCCCGAAGTCGGCAATTACCAGCGATGCCTGCCGGCAGGCCACTTTGAGATGCTCGTTGAGTCTGCTGGCTACGAGAGTCGGACAGTGCCGGTCGTTATTTCTGACTCCGAAGCCAACGCCACGCGCGTCGATGTGCAGCTCCATGCGCGACCGACCGTTCTACGCTACACCAGCCATCGTCTGACGGACGACGCGGACACCGACGGCTGGCTCGAAGCGGGCGAGAGCGGACATCTCGCCGTGACCCTCCGAAACGATGGTGCTGCCACAAGCGGCATCGTGGGTTCGCTACTCGCGCTGAGCTCCTATGGCTCGGCCTCCGGTTCAGCCGATTGGCCCGACCTCGGGGCGGGCGAGCAAGGTGAAACCCTCCCCCCGTATCTCGCCATCTCAGCCGCCGCGAATACGCCGCCCGGCCACAAGCTCGCCTTCGCAACGCAATGGCAGAGCGCCGAAGGCCCGAGCGGAATAACTGAAGCCTTCTTCGTCCCTGTGGGCGTCCCTGATACGAGTCGGCAAGACGCGACGGATCTTCCACGTCAAGTGCTCGACAACTCGCGTATCGAAAGCCCGATCACCGTGACCTCCGACAGGGAGATCCGTGAGGTCAACGTCTTTGTTAGCATCACCCACAGTTACCGTGGCGATCTGCGCGTGACGCTCATCGCCCCGGACGACCGGTTGCTACGCCTCCACGACCGCGAGGGCGGCGGCGCGGACAACCTACGAACCTGGTACGACACGGAAACTGAACCGATTGATGACCTGACCACCCTTGGCGGTAGTTCCTCCCTGGGCACCTGGAGGCTGCGCGTCGAGGATCTTGCGAGCGGCAGCGAGGGTTCCCTCGATGCGTGGACCCTCGAGATCATCAGCAACCCGTGGGAGAACCCCATCGCCGCCGTTCTTCTCCGGCAGGTCACACGCACGGCGGCCGGCGACGTAACTCTAGATTGGTGGCCCGTGGGTAGCGCAAGCAGCTACCAGGTCTATCGCTCTCCCGACCCCTCTTCGGAAGCCGCCTTCCAGGAGGTCACCGCGGCAGACCCGGATACAACCGACACTCACTTCGAAGACAGCGCGGCAGGCACCTTCCTGTCGTGGATCGTCTCGGCCAGGGGGCACAGCGGCGAGGGCTTCTGGGGGCACTTCAGTCATTAGCACTCCGGATCGGCGAGGCTATCGCGAGGGGAGTGTATCGCACGAGCCGGCGGATGAGTTCGTTGTCACGAGCCGGCCGGAAGCGATAGGCCAAAACGCGCCAGGCTCCTTCCGCGCACTCGTACGCGTCGAGCAGCCGAAAGTACGCTCCAGCAAAGTCCAAGGTGATCGCTTCAGACCACTCCGGTCGCTCGCGACTCGAGAAGATAACCAGTGTCCCGTCGGCTTCCCTCGTGACGCGGTCCTCACGAGCTGGGCCGAGGAGGCTGCGGCGCTGCAGAACCCAGCGTACGCGCGTCAGCGCTTGGCCGGTACGAAGGACAAGCCACACGAGAGGCTCTCCGACCGCTTCCCGGCTCGCGACATACGCCGCGCAGCGAGTGATACCCGTCAAAGCCAAGATAGCGAAAATCCACGCAAGAGGGTGTAGGAACCACGCCAGCCAGTTGAGTGCGCCGACGCCCATGAAGTGCGTCCGGGTCAGGCCCGGATACCAGTTGCTCAGGAGCTGCATCGTCTGCTTGTCGACGGCTCCGAGATAGGCAAAACCCCCAAAGAAAAAGAGCAACGCGCCACTGACCGCCTCGAGCACACCAACAGCCAGTGAGAAGGGCGCAACATCAAGACTACACCTCCAGCCGAAGTTCCGGTTCTCCGGCGCGGGCAGCAGAGCCGCCACAATCCCGTAAAACAGTAAGCTTAGCTGTTCCCTTGCGGCACGAAGCACACACCACCTCGTCGGACCGCAGCCGCCACGAAGACGAGTTCCCAGGCGAGCGGTGTCGATAGAAAGGTCGTGCCCAACACAGCGCGCGGCAACACCTGCTTCCGGAAGCAACCATCATTCCGACCAAAACGGTAACGGAGCGAACAACTTGAACGATCAAGAGGTGTCCAAAGGCGGCGGGCACCTTGGGATCAACAGCTGGCTCTCAT
>CAYSMT010000347.1:0-4004 GCA_964432135.1 uncultured Acidobacteriota bacterium | reverse complement strand
CAGCGCCTGGCGCGGGAGGTCTTCGGCTTCGAGCCACCCTATCCGCTGGTCTACGAATGGATCTCTCTCAAGGGTCAGGGAGACATGTCCGCGAGCAAGGGTAACGTCCTCGAGCCGCAAATCTTGCTCGAGACCGTTCCACCGGAGGTCCTGCGCTATCTCGTCATCAAGGCTCGGCCCAAGCGAGCCATTCGCTTCGACCCCGGAATTCCGCTGCTGCGCCTCGTCGACGAGGTCGACGACGCCGAGGCGAAGGGCCGCGATGTCCGTTCGCTCGCCCTCTCGCGCGCCGCTGGTTTCGTTCCGACGGGCGTGCCCTTCAAGCACCTTGTCCTCGTTGGACAGATCGCAGGTTTCGACATCAACCGCGTGCTGGATATCCTTGCCAAGGGCGGTTATCCCAAACTTGATCGCGATGCCGTGGCGAGCCGTCTTGAGATGGCCCGCAACTGGCTCGCGCGCTTCGCACCGGACGAGGCGCGGGTCGAGGTTCCGAAGGAGATCCCAGCCTCGGTCACAGCACTCTCTGCGGCTCAAAAGGGCTTCCTTGCTCGCCTCGCCGAGGAACTGCCGGCAGTCGCCGACGCGGAACAGATCCACAGCTTGATCCATCGCCTTGCCACCACCGAGGCCGGCCCGGGAGCTGGACCCGGATTCGAGGCGATCTATCGCGTTCTTCTCGATCGTGAGCGTGGGCCACGAGCGGGTAGCTTCATCGCCTTCCTCGGTCCCGAGAATGTGGCCCAGCGTCTCGCGAAAGCCGCACGCCGGTGAGTCAGGCGCCACGGAGGGGAAGCGGAACGAGCTAATGGCCAGGCCTGCAGGATTCAAGATCGTTTCCGATTTCGAACCCTCCGGCGACCAGCCCGAGGCCATCGAGACCCTCGTTTCTGGCCTCGAAGCTGGCCTGCACGATCAAGTGCTGCTCGGTGTCACCGGTTCAGGGAAAACTTTCACGATCGCCAAAGTCATCGAACGGCTTCAGACTCCGGCGTTGATACTGGCGCACAATAAAACCCTCGCTGCGCAGCTCTACCAAGAGTTCCGGCGTTTTTTTCCGAACAACGCCGTCGAGTATTTCGTCTCTTACTACGACTACTACCAGCCCGAGGCCTATATCCCCCAATCGGATACTTTCATCGAGAAGGACGCGAAGATCAACGAAGAGATCGACCGGCTACGGCACTCGGCGACACGCTCTCTCTTCGAACGACGCGACGTGATCATCGTCGCCTCCGTCTCCTGCATATACGGTCTCGGCTCGCCCGAGGCCTACCATGGGATGATGATTCTGGTCGAGCGAGGTACGGAGCTCGGGAGAGACCAACTCTTGCGTCGCCTCGTCGACATTCAATACGAGCGCAGCATCGGCGATCTCAGGCCGGGCGGGTTTCGCGTACGCGGCGATACGGTCGATATATGGCCCGCTTACGATGATACGGCACTGCGAGTGGAGTTCTTCGGCGACGAGGTCGATCGTCTGCGCCGTATCGACCCACTGCGCGCTGTGACGATCGATGAACTCGAGCGCCTTCCGATCTACCCCAATTCGCACTACGTCACACCTCGCGAGCAACTCGATGCGGCGATGATCACGATTCGCGAGGAACTCGATGAACGCCTCGCCCAGCTCCACCATGCGGGTCAATTACTCGAAGCTCAGCGTCTTTCGCAGCGCACTCTGTTTGACCTCGAGATGATTCAGGAAACGGGCTACTGCCACGGGATCGAGAACTACTCACGACACCTGACTGGCCGGCGCGCGGGACAGGCCCCACCAACTCTGCTCGACTACTTGCCGCCGGACGCGCTCTTCGTTGTCGATGAGTCGCATCAAAGCCTGCCCCAACTGCGCGCAATGTATCGTGGCGACCGCTCTCGAAAGCAGACCCTCGTCGCCTGGGGCTTTCGCTTGCCCTCGGCGTGTGACAACCGTCCACTGACCTTTGATGAATGGCAAGCGCTGCGCCCCCGCACAATCTTTGTTTCGGCGACGCCGGCACCCTTCGAGCTCGAGCTGACGGGGCAGGTGGTTGCTGAACAGATCGTTCGCCCGACAGGGCTCCTGGACCCCGAAGTACTCGTTCGTCCGGTCACGGGGCAGGTGGACGATCTCCTCGCCGAGGTTCGATTGCGTGTTGAGCGCTCCGAGCGCGTCCTCGTGACGACTCTGACCAAACGTATGGCCGAGGAGCTTAGCGAGTATTACCGCGACGTCGGCATCAAAGTGGAGTACCTCCACTCCGACGTCGAGACCCTCGAGCGGATTAGGATCCTTCGCGACCTGCGCAAGGGTGTCTTCGACGTGCTCATCGGCGTCAATCTCCTGCGCGAAGGGCTGGACCTTCCCGAGGTCTCCCTCGTTGCGGTGCTGGATGCGGACAAAGAAGGCTACTTGCGCTCTGCGACAGCCCTGATCCAGACCATCGGACGAGCCGCCCGCCATGTCGAAGGTCAGGTGATCCTCTACGCCGATCGAATGACAGCCAGCATGCACAAGGCCATCGACGAGACCGAGCGACGGCGGGAGAAGCAGCTCGCCTACAATCGAGCTCATGGCATCACGCCGGCATCGATCGTCAAGGCGATCGATGAGATCATCGCCTCTGTGCCCGAGCGCGACTACCTGAATATCCGCCTCGAAGAAACGGAAGAAGAAGCGATGAGCCTCGCCGAGCTTACCGCCGAGATCCGTTCGCTGGAAAAACAAATGTTTGCAGCGGCCAGCGCTCTTGAGTTTGAACGAGCGGCGGCACTGAGGGACCGCATCGCGTCGCTGCGGCAGCGCGAAACCCGCCCCGACCTCGGCAACGGAGTCGCTTGATGCGCGAGGGCCTGCCGGAGGAAGTTCAACGAACCCTCGAGACGCTGCCACGGCAGCCCGGGTGCTATCTCTATCTGGACGGGAAGGGGCGTGTTCTCTACGTGGGCAAGGCAAAATCGCTGCGCTCACGCGTACGCTCCTACTTCCAGCCCTCGGCTAAGCATCCGCCACGCATCGCCTCCCTCGTCGAAGAGCTGCGCCGTATCGAGCTCATCCTGGCCGGGAGCGAAGTCGACGCACTCGTACTCGAGAGTCATCTGATCAAGGAGCATCGGCCGCGTTACAACGTCCTCTTGCGTGACGACAAGAACTTCCCTTATCTCAAATTGGATTTCGGCGCCGCGTTTCCCCGCGTCGTGCTTGTGCGGCGCCCCCGCGTCGACGGCGCGCAATACTACGGCCCCTTCCTGCCAGCGAGCCATGCGCGGCGCACGCTGCGTATGATCCCGCGTTTCTTCCAGGTTGCGAACTGCCACCTGCCCTTTGACGGCCGACAGCGCCCCTGCCTCTACTACCATATCGACCAGTGTCTCGCTCCCTGCGCGGGCAAAGCCGACGAAAGCGAGTACCGTGAGCGCGTCGAACAGGCGCGTCTTTTTCTCGCGGGGCGCGACGAAGAGCTCGCAGCGACGCTTCGCGAAGACATGCACCTTGCTTCGCAAGCGCAAGCCTACGAGCGCGCGGCGCGGTTACGCGATATGCTCGCCTCTCTCGAGAGCCTCGCCGAGCGTCGACAGATGCGCTCCCTCGGGCTCGAGGATATCGACTTCTGGGCTGAGCATCGCGAAGGTGAGTGTGCGGCGCTGGAGCTGTTTCAGATGCGTGAGGGACGGGTCATAGGGCGCCGGGAGTTCACCTTCGAGATGGCTCCCGAGGTGACGCATTTCTACGATACGGTCTTGCCGCAGTTCTATGCGCTCGAGGCGGTCCCTCCCGAGATCGTCTTGCCACGCCTTCCCGCGAACAAAGCTTTGTTGCGCGAGTTTCTGACCCGGCGCCGAGAAGGTCGGGTCCAGCTTCACACGCCGACTCACGGTGAGCGGCGGCAGTTTCTTGACTTGGTGGCGCGAAACGCACGCCTTGCTTTCGAGGCGCGTTTTCGAGCGCGCCATGTCCAGAGCGTGCAGATGCTCGAAGAGCTGCGCGACCTGCTCTCACTCGATGAGGTGCCGTACCGTAT
>CAYSMT010000346.1:0-4009 GCA_964432135.1 uncultured Acidobacteriota bacterium | reverse complement strand
CTCGGAACCCGGCAGCAGCTCGCGGTAGAGGAAGTCGAACTTCCTCTCGCGATCGATCAGCCCCCCGTAGCTGGCGCGTGATAGCGCCTCGATGCGCGGCGCGAGCGGCGGCGGCCCGACGATCAAGAGATCCTCGTGGCGGGCATGACGGAACATGGCATCGATCAGCAGAAAGGGCAGACCGCCGATATGATCCCCATGCAAATGGGTCAAAGCGATACCGCGCAACCTCGCCGGGTCCAATCCAATACGCCCGAGACCCGCCAGCGCCGTCGCACCAAAATCCACCGTGAAGGGGCCCTCGCCAAAACCCTCGACCCAAGCACAGGCGTGACCACGCCCGGCGGCGTTGAACGCGTCCCCGGACCCCACAATCGTCAGAACAATCTCGCTCACTGCTCACCCACCGATCCGGGACATCTCGATCTTCGGACCTGCATCACCGCCATCCTGGCGTTGCTCAGAATAACGATCGTGACGCGATGCCCAACGAGCGAAGATCAGCTCGCGCAGGCGTTCATCGCCAGCACCACTGCGCAGTGGGCCGCGCAGATCGAAGCCCTCCGCGGCAAACAAACAAGTGAAAAGCTGTCCTTCTGGAGAGAGACGTACGCGAGTGCAACCGGAGCAAAAGGGCCGCGTTACCGAAGCGATGACGCCGATCTCCCCTCCCCCATCCTTGTAGCGAAAACGCTCGGCCACCCGACCCGCCTCTGGCTGAGCGATCGCCTCGATGGGAAAGACCCGTTGGACACGCTCGAGGATCTCGTCTGCCGACACGACGTCGTCCGAAGCCCAGTGGTTCGTATTGCCGACATCCATGTACTCGATGAAGCGTAGCGTCACGCCGGTCCCGTGGAAGTGCCGGGTAAGTTGCTCGACCTCGCCGTCGTTGATTCCACGGCGTATGACCGCGTTGACCTTCAGCGGCGTGAGGCCCTCGGCAATGGCGATGTCGATGCCCTCCAGGACACGCGCGAGGGGAATCTCGGAGGCGCTCAAGGTGCGGAAGGTTTCCTCATCGACCGAATCCAGGCTGACGGTGACGCGCCGCAGGCCAGCCTCGCGCAAGGCAGCGGCCTGCGCGCCCAGCAGCACTCCGTTGGTCGTCAGCGCCAGATCCTCGAGACCCCGAAGGTCTGCGAGCAGGCGCACGAGGCGAGGCAGGTCGCGCCGCACAAGGGGTTCGCCTCCCGTCAACCGGATTTTCCGCACCCCAAGACCGACAAAAATCCTCGCGACACGCTCGATCTCTTCGTAGCTAAGAAGCTGCGAACGCGCGAGAAAATGATGATCCGATGAGAAGGACTCCCGAGGCATGCAGTAGATACAGCGGAAGTTACACCGGTCGGTGACCGAGATACGCAGATCTCGCAGCGCCCGACTGAGTTGGTCCTGGTGGGCCATACGCTGATTCTAACCCGGATCACTCGGCCTCTCTCGAACGCAGCGCACCGGGTGGAACCACCGTTATTGCAGGTTGCCATGGGTCGGTACTGTCGACATTATCTCAACGAGGCCCTGACCAGCGTGACGAAGCCTGCACGCAACGTCGCAAGCGCTCGAGAACGGCGGCCTCGACCGGCAGCGAGGCCGCAACCGGAACCCACCCATAAGCCCGCCTTTCGATGAACGAGCTCAATTGAGTACCGGGACGAAAGTAGCTCAACGCATCGGCGGGCACCCGCACTTGGTAGACAGCTTTGGCCTCGGGAACAACGAGCTTGGCTCGGTTCCCTTTCACCGCGGTGATGAGAAAGCGACCTTCGGCGGCTCCCAGCTCAGAAGGCACCCCGAAGGAAGAGAAGATTTCGAGAATCTCCTGCAGCCGCTGGTGCTGCTCGGCCGCGGCCTGAGCATCACGCCAAGATCGCTCGAACTGCCTCAGGTCGGCCTCGCTGCCTATTCCCTCGCCTCGTACCCAATGCGCGAGGGCACGTGCCTCCCGCCGAAAGAGAGCGATCAATGCTGCACTCACGACGCAGTAGTATGAAAACAACCGCACGCAAGAGGACAGGCCGCGAATCAACACATGCGCGTCGAGGACCGTGACGAGTGAGGCACCGGTGGTCGCAGGCCTTCGGGAACGCTCGGCACCTGGGATCAGGTCCGCGTTCTCTGCTCGAAAGAAAGCCGCGATCATCTCGAGCGCAATCTCGACCATCATCGATTCTTCGGCATCGACTTCTTCCGAGCGAAAAAACGCGTACGCTTCGAAGACAGCCGCGATCTTCTGCGCACCGTCACGTTTCTTGCCCCCGCCTTCGATTCCCACCAACATATGAAAGCCTCCCTGCGCCGCATGCACACAGGGAGGCTACGATCTCGCGCCGGATTTTCGGAGAATTCTAGGGATGGCACGTCCCGCTCCAGGGATCTCCGACCATATCAGAAGCGCCAGGCCAGCCCGATCGAGATCTCTTTTCCGGAGAGATCAATCGTGCCAAAACCGTCGAACTGATCACTCATCTCATCTTCGGCAAAGGTCCAGCGGGCCTCGCCAAATACAGACATTGTCGGAGCGATTTTCAGATCGACACCCACGACCGTGTAATAGCCCACGGCGATACCGTCAGACTCAAAAGCATCAAATTCGATCACATCCGGGTCGCCAGCCTGATCGAAGACGATGAAGTCGCCCACCTCACGGTAGCGCCACCAATAGAAGCCACCTCCGGCGCCGACATAGGGGTTGATCGAACGATCTCGGCCACCGGGATAGAAGGTCAAGCCGACCGTGATCGGCGCGAGCTTGAGCGAGGCAACGTGAAAGACGTCATCTCCGGCGGCGTCGACATAGTCGAGGTAGTGCGCGTTCTGCTGACCCTTGAAGTAGCCACTCGAGAAGGCCACGCTCGCACGCGGTCCGAGCGCCCAGTCAAAGTCAAGAGCCCAACTCGCGTCTTCGAGCCCCTTCGCGTCACCGGAAAAGATGTGACGGTTGTCTGACCAAAACTTGGAATCGCCCTCGGGAGTCATCAGGCCGAGACGCAGGCGCGTCATCATTTGGGTCTGGTAGCCCCGCTTCCCGCGAGGGTAATGGCGTGGACCATCCGCGAGAGCCGGCAAGGCGAGGGCGACGCAGAAGGCGGTGACGAGAGCAAGGCGCAGCATCTTGGTCATGTTCTTTCTCCTTGGCCGGTTTCTCATCGGTGGACCAGCCTCTCTGAGGCCCAAAGAGAGCAACGCGTGTGCCAGAATGCCGCGACGCTTGGCTTGTCGATCTAAATCTATAAATTTAAACACTTTACGATAACAGAATCGTACGGACGACATGCGGAACTCCAGAACCTGTCCCCATTCGAGGACAGACCGCAAACGCTGGGAGGACGCTCAAAGGTCCGAGACCCGCAGCGCCTCAGCGGTAGCGCTGACCTTCAGCCCCGCCGCGAATGCCAGGCCGGCCCGGGAAGCTGCGACGCTCATCGACCATCGTGTGCGCGTGGCCCTCGATGAGCTCCTCGGCCCCTTCCTCGAGAGCCCCCAACCCAGAGATGAGGACTCCCTCGACAAGGGGCCGAACGCGTTCACATAGATCGCGAGCGATCTCGCGACCCACCTCGCGCTCCCCACCCTTGGCCTCGGCAACCGACATTCGTTCGACAAGAGAAGTCGGCAAGCTCACGCCGGGGAGTTCTCCTGCTAGAAACTCTGCCTCCGTCGCCGATCGAAGCACCCGCAGGTTGACGATGATCGGGATGCGCACGGCCTCGATCCTCTCGAGGAAACGCTCGAGTTCTTTGAGGTCGAAGACCGGCGTCGTCACGGCAAACTCCGCCCCGGCGTCGACCTTCCACTCGAAGCGCCTAAGCTCATCGGCGGGGTTCGTGACGCCAACGTTCGCCAGAACACCGCTGTAAAACGACGTTGGCGGTCCGATCGGCGTATCGCCGATGTCGAGCCCGTGATTGAGACGGAAGCAGACATTCGTCAAACCAATAGCATCGACGTCGAAATTCTCCGGGGCCCAGCTCGCCTCGCCGAGACGCGGCCCCTGGCCCGTGACGAG
>CAYSMT010000345.1:0-4011 GCA_964432135.1 uncultured Acidobacteriota bacterium | reverse complement strand
TGGAAGCTCTGAGGAGGAGTCGTGGATTTTGACACCATGCCCCTTGTCCTCGCACTGATAAAGGTATCGGTCGTCGTCGGAGCTCTCTTCGGCGGTGTTTCTGCCCTGACCTGGGTCGAGCGCAGGGGCTCAGCGGTGATGCAGCTCAGGAGGGGGCCGAATCGTGTCGGTTGGTTTGGTGTACTCCAGCCGATCGCCGACGGAATCAAGTTTTTTTTCAAAGAGGACATCCTCCCACCCTTCGTTCACAAACCGACCTTCATCCTGGCGCCGGCGATCGCGCTGGTCAGTGCGATGCTTGCCTTCGCAGTCATTCCCTTCGGTGGAACCCTTGTGCTGGGGGAGTACGAGCTGCCTCTCGTCATCGCCGACGTTGATGGTGGTGTGCTGCTGCTGCTCGCAGCGGCGGGAATGGGAGTCTATGGGATCCTGCTCGCGGGCTGGGCGTCGAACAACAAGTTCTCTCAGCTCGGCGGGCTTCGTGCTGCGGCTCAAGTCATCTCCTACGAGCTGGCTCTGGGTTTGGGAATCATCTCCGTGCTCGTCTTCTCCGGTACGCTACGCCCGGTGGAGATCGTCGAGATGCAGGCACGAAACGGCGTCTGGAACATCGTGCCACTTTTTCCGAGCTTCCTCGTTCTGCTCATTGCTAGTTTCGCGGAGACCAATCGCCTGCCCTTTGACCTTCCGGAGGCGGAGTCCGAGCTCGTCGGCGGTTACCACACCGAGTACTCCTCGATGAAGTTCTCGATGTTCTTCATGGCCGAGTACATCGCGATGATCACCTCATCGTCGCTCCTGGTCACTCTTTACCTCGGCGGCTATGCCGTGCCGGCTTTCATCGCGGGGCCGCTCGAGCTCGCGGAGGGAAGCTGGCAGCTCGTTCTGGCCCAGCTGCTCAGCTTCGGAATCAAGCTTGCCTTCTTCCTTTGGTTGTTCGTGTGGGTGCGCTGGTCCCTCCCTCGCTTCCGCTTCGATCAGCTCATGCGTCTGGGATGGAAGGCCCTGATTCCGATCGGTTTCTTCGGCGTGATCCTCGCGGCCGTGTGGGTCATCTTTGCCCCGAAATTTTGGATCGTGTAGGAGTGGTTGCCATGATTCCCCTCGCCCTTATCGGGGCCATGACGAACACGCAGACAGCCATCTTCGGCCCGTTGGCGTTGATCGCACTCGCTGCCGCGCTTGGTGTCGTGCTCCACCGCAATCCCGTCGTGCAGGGCCTGTTCCTCGTGACCAATCTACTCGCGATCGCCGGGATTTATGTCCTGCTGGGAGCGTACTTCTTCGCCGCGATCCAGGTGTTGGTCTATGCCGGCGCCGTGATGGTGTTGATTATCTTCGTGATCATGCTTCTCAACCTGCTTCCGGAGGCCAAGGGCGGCCCCGGATTGACACCGACCTTCTTCGCGCTGCTGCTCGCCCTGGGGCTCGTCAGCCTGCTCGTGAGGGCGGGCTACACCTTTGCACCGCCGCTTGGTGAAGCTGCGGCAGGTTTCGGCAGTGTGGCCCAGGTAGGGCGGTCGCTCTTTCTCGGCTACTTCTACCCCTTCGAAGTCATCTCGCTGGCTCTGGTGGCTGCGATGGCCGGCGCGATTCTCCTTGCCAAGCGCGATCTGGAGGGCTGAGCGATGCCTGATACACCGACCGCCGCCCTACTTCTGTCGGCCCTGCTTTTCGGCATCGGCGCTTTCGGCGTACTGACCAGGCGCGGTGCCATTGCCATCCTGATGAGCATCGAGCTGATGCTCAACGCGGGCAATCTCGCGTTGATCTCTGTTGGTCGCACCCAGCCGGGGGGCGGTGCGGACGCTCAGGTGTTTGCGCTCTTCGTGCTGGCGATCGCCGCTGCCGAGGCTGCAGTGGGTCTCGGGATCGTGATCGCCCTCTACCGGCTCAAGGGATCGATCGACATCGACCTCGCCCGGCTGCTGCGCTGGTAGCGCTGGCCCGCGGAGACTGAAGCGATGCTCTTGTATCTGATTGTGATCCCGCTCGCGCCCCTGGTCGGCTTCCTGCTCGTGGGCCTGGGTGCTTCGATGGGCCTCGTCTCCGATCGATGGGCGCACCGGATCGCCGTGACCGCATCGGGTCTCGCCTGCCTGATGGCTATTGCCGTCGCGGTGGACTTCAGCGGCGGGCTCGAGAGGTACGAGAGCTTCGCGGCGAGTGCGCCCGCGCAATATGAGGTCGTTACCGGTGGTGAGGAGGAGGCGGCACGCTTCGAGGTGAGCTATTGGGAATGGCTTCCGCTCGGTCGGCTCAACCTGCGCGGCTGGGACGAGCAAGGAAGCCAGAGCGCCGAGCTGACGGTGGATTGGCGTTTTTCGGTGGATGCGCTGACGATCGTGATGCTCCTCGTCGTGACCTTCGTTGGAACATTGATCCACATCTACTCGATCGGCTACATGGCCGGGGAGAAGGGCTACGCCCGCTTCTTCTGCTATCTCAATCTTTTCATGACCATGATGTTGACTCTCGTGCTGGGGGCCAACTTGCTGGTGATGTTCGTTGGCTGGGAGGGCGTCGGGCTGTGTTCGTATCTCCTGATCAGCTTCTATTACGATCAGGTCTTCGATAAGGAGAGTGGCCTGACGTGCGCAGATGCCGGCCGCAAGGCCTTCATCACGAATCGCATCGGTGACTTCGGTTTCTTGCTCGGCGGCTTGCTGCTTATCGTGACCTTCGGCAGCGTTGATTTTTCGGAGATCTCCGGGATGATCAACGCCTCGTCGGCGTTTTGGTATGGCACGCCGCTGCTGACCGGGATCGGGATCCTGCTTTTCATCGGGGCGACTGGAAAGAGTGCCCAGGTTCCGCTCTATGTCTGGTTGCCCGACGCCATGGCGGGTCCGACGCCGGTCTCGGCACTGATCCACGCGGCGACGATGGTCACGGCGGGTGTGTACATGTTGGCCAGGATGAGCGCCCTGTTCTGGCACGCTCCCGGCGCGATGTTCGTCATCGCGGTCGTGGGTTGCCTGACGGCGGTCTTCGCTGCGACGATGGGAATGGCCCAGTACGACATCAAGAAAGTCCTGGCCTACTCCACGGTCTCCCAGCTCGGTTTTATGTTCCTGGGTGCGGGGGTCGGAGCCTTCGTCGCCGCGATCTTCCACCTTGTAACGCACGCTTTCTTCAAGGCTTGTCTCTTCCTTGGTTCCGGGTCGGTCATTGCACGTGCTGGGCATACCAACGACATGCGCCTGTACGGCGGCTTGAGAAAGTGGATGCCGGTGACCTTCGCCACTTATCTTGCGGCGACGCTGGCGATCACGGGCCTTCCGCTGCTGTCGGGATTCATGTCCAAGGATGAAATTCTCGCGCGAGCGCTCTTCTCGACACGTGGTTTCCTCTGGCTCTGGGTTTTCGGTGTGCTCGGAGCCGTAATGACCTCGTTCTACATGTTTCGTTCCGTGTGGATGACCTTCTACGGCGAGAATCGTTCGCCTGAGCACGTCCGTGCGCGCTTGACGGAGTCACCCCGATCAATGACGGCTGTTCTCGTCATTCTTGCGATAGGTGCTGTGTTCATCGGTCTGCTCGGTGTGCCGGCAGGAGTCTCCAATCTTGTCGGCCTCGGGGATATCAACTGGTTCGAACACCAGCTTCATCCCGTCGTGGCCGCCCGGGGGGTTGTCGCCATGGCGGTCCATGGCCACGAGGGACCGGCGCACGGTGAGATGGCTAAGACGCCCCATGCTCCGGCCGAGGTGGCTGCGGATAGCATCATTCGCGAAGGAGTCGCCCATCCAACGATGGGACAGGAGCTCGGGCTCTTCCTGCTCGCCTGCGGGGTCTTTGCGCTGGGTCTCGTGCTCGCCATGTGGTCCTATGGCAACAACGGTGCGCGTGCGCGTGCGCTCGCTCCGAGGCTGAGCTACCTGCGCCGCGTGCTCTATCGCAAGTGGTATGTCGACGAGATCTACGCGGCCCTGGTGCTTAAGCCTTTCTGGGCGCTGAGCCGTGTTTTCAGCGAGCTGGACAAGCGCGTTGTCGATGGCGTCGTGAACC
>CAYSMT010000344.1:0-4015 GCA_964432135.1 uncultured Acidobacteriota bacterium | reverse complement strand
GGCTCTCGTTCGAAGCTCGCTTTTCTCCCGCTACCCGAGGACGACCCCTGCCGTCGCAGCCCCGATATCAGTCTGGCGACCGAACGCCTTGGTTGGCGACCGCGCACCCCCCTCGAGCACGGCCTTGTGCTGACGATCAAGTACTTCGATGAGCTTCTCGCGCAACGCGAGAGTGCTCCTGCGCTGGAGCTGGCGCACCTTGCCTGATCTCGTGGTGCGGCACGGCGACGAGCTGCTGCGAGAGAACCTCGCCGTGCTTGCGCGTCGCCATCCTGGCCTGGTTCAACGTCTCTGTCTGCCTGTCGACAGTTCCCATGTGCGCATCGATGCGCAAGGTCGAATGCTCTATCGCAGTCTGCGAAACTGGAAAACGCTCTCGCTCGATAGCGCACAGCTTGCGCGGCTCGTCGCGCCCGCCGAGGCTGCCGAGGAGATCTTCGTCTACGGGATCGGTGCCGGAGAGCATGTCGTGGCCAGCTTGCGCGAGCATCCTGATGCCACAGTCAGCGTCTGGGACCGCGATCCCTGGTTGATGCGCCTATTCCTTGCGCGCGAAGAGCTCGGCGATGTGCTGACCTCCGGACGCCTGAGGCTAATGCTCGGTGCCGATCTCGTGCATGAGGCGGCCTGCTACGCTCGAAGTCGAGTCATCGCGCATCCCCTCTTGGCATCGATCTATCGCCACGAGCGTTGTTTCGTCGAAGAGGGTTTCGGCGAGCGTCGCGCGATGGTCGTAGCGGGCGAGCTCTTCGTGGAAGACCTGATCGATGCGCTCCACGAGGCCTCCTACCAGGTCTTCCAGCTCGACACCAAGCTGCTCTCCATCGAGGAGATGGCTGTAGCAACCCAGACTCTCCGGCCGGAGTTCATCGCTGCTATCAACTACCGCAACGGCCTTGCCGAGTTTTGCCATGCTCGAAGCATCGACCTACTTTCCTGGGAGATCGATCCGACACGGGACCGTCTACGTCCTTGCCAGGCACCGACCGCGCACGCGCGGATCTTTACCTATCGCCGAGCCCAGATCCCGGAGTTTCGTGCTGCAGGTTTCGAAGCGGTGACCTACTTGCCCCTGGCGACGAATCCGAAGCGACGTTTTCCTCCCGATCTCGAAGCGCAAGACGATGCGGAACGCTACCGGGCAGGGCTGGTTTTTGTTGGTGCCAGTATGGCCGAGCAGGCCCGTCAGAATCGCAAAGATTTCCTCGCCCTGTACAAAGAGCTGATCAAGCCTTTGCCGCGCGAGGCGGGTGACGCTCTGATCGAGGACTTGCTCGCCGAACAGCGCAAGGACTTTTCGCGCTATATCGTTCCAGAGCTTCTGGCAGCTCGCGCGCCCGACCTGCTCGTAGCGGCCGAACGCAAGGATCTTCGCCTGGATCCGGTGAAGCTTCTGGCCGAGATGGCGGCTGCCGAGAAGCGGATGAGCTATCTTGCGGCGCTCGGGCGCTTCGGAGTCCGGGTCTGGGGCGATGGCTACTGGCGCCGTCTCACGGCTTCAGGCGCGCGCTACATGGGTCCGGCGGAACACTTTCATGAGCTGAACTACGTCTACGCGGGGGCCGCGATCAACGTTGACATTGGGCGACTCTACCAGTCGGACATGGTCACGATGCGTGTCTTCGACGTCCTTGGCTGCGGTGGCTTCATCCTCGCCGAGTACAGTGAAGCCCTCGAGGATCTCTTTGAGATCGGCGCAGAGCTCGACGCCTATCGTACCCTCGACGAGCTTGGCGACAAAGCTGCCTGGTATTTGGCCCATCCCGACAAGGCGCAGAGCATCGCGCGCAAGGGATATGAGGCTGTGCGGGGACGGCATACCATCAAGGGTCGTGTCAACCAGATGCTCGCTTCGCTTGGTGGGCGCGTCGCCCAGGTCTCGTCCACCGAAGCCGCCGTACTTACGGCTCCCGCAACGCCGTAGCGACGGGAAGGCGTGCTGCGCGGAGGGCGGGGAAGAAACCGCCGATCAATCCCATGACGAGCGCACAGGCGACACCCTGTTTCACGATGGCGGGCGTGATGGAGAAGGTGAACACGACCTGGCTGAAGCTCTGGAAGTTGAGTGTCGCGGCCTGATAACCGTTGAAGACCACGTAGGCGAGCCATCCGCCGAACAGGCCTCCGATCGCACCGATCAACAAGGCTTCCGTGAGCACCGAGACGACGATGGCGCTTGCGCTGAAGCCGAGGGCGCGAAGGACAGCGATCTCGCGTGACCGAGCTGCCACGGCCGAGTACATCGTGTTCAATGCACCGAAGACGGCGCCGATACCCATCAGCATGACGACAAAGTAACCGATGCCGGTGATGACAGCGTTGATCGCCTGGGACTGATCCGCGTAATAGGCATCCGCACGCAGCACCTTGACGTTGAGGCGCGGATCGGCGGTGAGGGCGTCCTTGAATTCAGGGAAGAGCTCTGCCGAGGTCAGACGCACCATGACAGATTGCACTGAGTTGCCGCGGTGGTAGAGCCCCTGGAGGACGCGCAAGTCGCACCATAGCTCGCTTTCGGCCAGGGAACCATCTGCGCCGAACACGCCGACGACGGTCCAGGGGTTTCCGCTCCAAGTGATCGTGTTGCCAATCTCGAGCCCGGCAAACTGGCGCGAAGCCGCCTCGCCGACGATCAGCTCGTTGCGTCCAGGTTCGAAGAGGCGGCCTGAGATGATGTGCACTTTTTCGTGGACGCGAAAGGCCGCGGGTTGGACGCCCCGCAGGGGCACATTGGCGATCGTGTCCGTGCTCTTCTTCGGCATGTCGACGACGACGAAGAGCTCTGCCGAGCTCAGCGCTCCACCGTCGTCCCGGCGCACACCCGGGGCGTTCGCGACGAGGCGCGCATCCTCGCCGCTGAGGAAGCTCGACATCTCTGTGTCCGAACCCGCCCGCATGACCATCGCCAGCTCCGGCGCACCTGCTGCAGCAAGTGTGGCCCGGAATCCCTCTGCGACCGAGAGCACGGCGACAAAGACGGCGACGACACCCAGCATGCCGAGGGTCGCGACGAGGACCGGCGTCGCTCTTTGGGGCAGCGTGCGCAGGCCGAGCGAAGTGACGACGGCGACCTCGTGCAGAGAGCGGCCGATGCTCATCAGCTTCTCCTAAGCGCGTCGACGATGCCGAGACGCATGGCTTGGAGCGAGGGTAGGATTCCGGAAACGAGGCCAAGGAGGAGGACTAGCCCGGCGCCGCGTAGCAGGTCCGGTATGGGAAGAAAAAAGATCGGCAGGAAACCCCGGGTAGGATCTCCAAGGGAGATCAGCAGGTACGACAAAGCGAGTCCGCTGCCCCCGGCAATCCCGCAGAGTAGGAGCGCCTCGAGGAGCACGAGGGCGAGGACGAGACCGTTCGAAAAGCCGAGGGTTTTGAGCACGGCGAGCTCGGAGCTTCGCTCCCGGACAGACTGCGCCATGGTGTTGCCCGTGACGAGCAGGATAGTGAACAGCACCGCCGTGAGCACGGCCGTCAGCACGGCGCCAATGTTGCCGATCTGGTTGGCAAAGGCCTGAACGAAGGCCTTCTCGGTGGTCGCCGTATCATTAAAAAAAAAGATAGCGAGGGTTGCGTCGATGGCGGGCGCGATCTCGGGCGCGCGATCCGGGTCGGAAATGCGCAGCACATACCAGCCCACGAGTCCCCGCGCGACATCGCTACGCGTTTCGTCGAAGGTGTCGTAGCGGAAGAGAAACTGCGTCGTGTCCGTGCCCGCCTCTGCACCGTCGTAGATGCCACGGATCGTGAACTCCCAGGTCGAGCCACCGCTGGCGGGGCGCCAGTAGGTGCCCTGGATCGGTACGCGGTCACCGAGCTTGAAGCCGAAGCGCTCCGCCGTCGTCCGGCCGACGACAGCACCCATGCGATCCTCTCGCCAGGCGGCCATCTGCTCTGCAGGCAGAAGGAACTCGGGGTACATCTCGAAGTAGCGTTCGGGCTGGACGACGATTTGCGGGAAGAAGTTCCTCGGCTCTTGGTAGACGCCCCCGAACCACGTGCAGTGCGTCACGAGCTC
>CAYSMT010000343.1:0-4018 GCA_964432135.1 uncultured Acidobacteriota bacterium | reverse complement strand
AACTTCCGCATCGATCTGTTCTACCGTCTGAATGTCATTCCGCTGCACGTTCCGGCACTGAGGGAACGTCGCAGCGATATCCCGCTGCTCGCCGCCCACTTTGCGGCGAAGTACGCCAGCCGCAATCATCTCCCTGCCAAGGAGTTCGCGCTCGACTCCATGCGCCAGCTCACCCGGCACGAGTGGCCTGGTAACGTCCGCGAGCTAGAAAACGCCATCGAGTTCGCCACGGTGATGTCCGGGGGCCGGACGCAGATCCTCGCATCGGATCTGCCGATCGAGAGCGACGGCGCCGACCATGCGAACGCCATCGCGTGCCAGGTCACCGAAGATGGGGTGAGCTTCCGCAACGTCGTCTCGGAGGTGGAAAAGAACCTCATCCTCCAGAGCCTCGAGCTGACCGGAGGCAATAAGGCTCGGGCGGCACAGCTCCTCGACCTCAAGCGCACGACCTTCGTCGAAAAGCTCAAACGCATCGCGGCGGAACCCGTCTCCTAGATCATATGAAGACAGCCATCCCCCTCCGATCAGCTGAGCTCGCCTGATCGGAAGTCGCCGAAAGGAGGATGGCCGCTTTCATGTGATCCAGACTCCGCTCGTTCAACGCAGCTCAGGACGACCCCTCAAGGGTTGATCAACACACTGCTGTCCTCCCGGAGCGAAGGAGCCGAGACGGCGACGAAGCTCGGAAGGATCGTGGCCATCCTCGAGTAAGTGCGCGGCCCAAGCGTGGCGCAGGGTCGCGCAGGTGATGCGAACCGTCAGGCCGGCGCGACGCGCGGCATCCCTGATGCTCCGCTCCAGGACCTCAGGATGGATCGGAAAGAGGATGCCAGCGACGCTCGCGCCCGGAAAGAGAGGGGTGGCGCCCATGCTGCGGCCCCGGCCGAGAGAAGGCTTCCCGACACATAAGCTACGCACACGGGCGCACTGGGCCGCGAGAGCCGGGCGAAGCACTTCAGATAATGTGATCTGGATACGCGTGGAAGCCTGCCGGACCTGAGCACGAGCCTCCGGCGAAGCTCCTTTGCCCCCTCTCCCCCTCGAACGATGGAGGATCAGGCACCCCCTCACCTCATCAGCCTCCTCCAGCCTGAGTCTAAGGCATTCGAGCGCACTCAGACCGTGGCGCGTGATCAAGAGCACGATGAGTTGCTCGGAATCCGGCAAGGCATCAATCAGCGCACGGAGCTCGTCTCGCGTGGGTAGGTCGGCCAGAAGGCGTGGGTCGTAGCTTGAGATGAGCGCCTCGAGCCCCAGTGGCTCGATCTCCAGAACCTCGCGATAGAGGAATACGAGAGCGCGCAGACCTCGCTCGACGGTCGGCGAGCCCGTGCCGGCTTCGCGGCCGAGGTGATTGAGATAGGTTCGGATCTCCGGCGTACCCAACCCGCGCGGATGACCTTTGTTGTGAAAAATGATGAAACGCCGAATAAAGCGCAGGAAGGAAGCCTCTGCCGCCGGACCGAAGTGACGCGCTCGAACCGCGCGACGAACCTTGTCGAGCAACAGCGGCGGCCGCGGTCTCGAGTCTCCGTCGGTCTCTTTCATCCCGTCAGGAAAACACGCACCCCACCGGATGACGAGCTCCGCGCAAGGTCTTCCTCCCGATCCGGGGAAAGCGCGCGCACACCGACAGGTGCTCAGTGATCCGTCATCATCTCCCAGTCACGGAAGACATGCTTGAAACGAGTGAGAACGTCATCGCTCGCGGCAGAGAAGCGCCAACACGCCGGATCCACAGCCTCGATGACGAACTCGGCCTCCGCCGGGTCGGCAACAGGATCATCCGGCCCTGGAATTCGTCTTCCCCGAAAGCCAACGATCTTGGTTTCGAGTATTTGGAAAACCGAGCGTGAAAACTCCTCCAGCTCGTCCCAGTTAAGGACCGCACCTCCGGGCGAACGCCCGACCTCGTCTCCGAAGTCGCGCATCGTACGACCGAGACGATGAAGATCGCCCACAGCGTAGAGGTTCAACACCGCCCAGTTCAAATCCTGACCCTCGGACTTGAGCAAAGGAAGAATATCTCCGAGTTCAATCGCTGGAAGCCCGAGATCGTCGCGGTCGGTGATCTCGATCGTCCCCTTCGACATGTCGGCATGTCCTCCGCATTCGCCCCGCGAGCCCGAAGTCACGGCCGAGGAGATTCCGCCGCCTGCAACGGGCCTACCGCCGATGATTCACGCCCATCTCAGCCCCATTGCGGCAAAGCATAACCCCGTTTCTCTCGCCCTCCATCAAAGGTCTGGGGTGGGCGAACTCATGCGAGATAGATCGAATGAAATTAGCTTCAAGAAAGAAGCCCGGAAGCGCTTGACATGGCGCTGCAGAATGCACGCTGCTCCGCGCGAGACCGCCGCAAAGCACACACGGAAGAGCGAGAGGGTCAGATCTGCGTGCTTCCCGCGTAGCGGCTGACGGCATGACGCACTTGCTTGCCCTCGTCGAGCATTCCGGAAAGCTCGTCACGTAAGGCGCATAGGAGAGTCAGGGTCTTATCCCCTTCCGCATGAATCTCGCGCAGGGCGGTGAGGAGCTTCCCTTCCGGTATCTCATCCAAGGGAATCTGGGCGAGCAACGCGTGCCGACTCTCGATGGCCGATGCGACCTCTTCGAGGCGACCGGAAGCGACGAGGACCTGCTCCTGCTCCACCATGGCCCGCAATCGCGCGACGATCTCTTCCGTTTCCTGGAATGACACTTTCGTCATTGCGGGGAGGGGGTAGAAGCCTGCTTCTTCTGCGCCTCGACCCAAGCATCACGCAGCGGCTCGAGCAGGTCGGCGACCTCCCGTAGCCCCGCGGGATCCGATTGCAGGTGAGCTTCCATGATCCGCCTCCTGCAATAGGCATAAATCCTATCGAGATTGATGGCAACCTCGCCCCCCTGCTCGAGATTGAGGACGGCCTGGAGCTCGCCGATGATATCGGCCGACCGGCGAATCGGGTCTGCCGCGCTGGCGTAGTCGTTGCGCTCAAATCCATCGGCGGCTCGCCGAAGAAAGGCCAGCATCCCGTCGTAGAGCTTGACGATCAGGCCGAGCGGATCGTCCGCCTCGAGCTGGGTGGCCTGGTACGCATGACGGGCCTTCTGCGACAAGAGCGCCTGATTCATCACCGTCTATCTCTCCCCTGCTCCCTCCGAGCCAAGGACCCCGAGGATCTCCCGCATCGTCCGCGGCCCGTTTCGTCTTGATACTAAGAAAGTCGAACCGTGCTCAATGACGACTGCAACGCCTGGAGCTGCGAGATGGCCTGCTCGGCCGCCGAGAACTGGCGGACCAACAGCTCCTCTCGTCGTTTCAGCCGACGATTGATCGCCTCGATGCGGTCTTGGCTGACCTCGATTGAGTCGTCGTAACTGTCCTGCGCTGACTTGAGGATCCCATCGAAGGGATCGGTGAAGTCATCGATCTTGGATATGAACTCGTCGAAAATCCCCTGGCTGTAACCCACCGTGCCGAAGTCGCCACCCTTCGAGGCCACCGAAGCCGCCGTGGCGTAGACCTGGACGATCAAGCCCTCGGCGTCCGATCCCTCAGCACCGATGAGGCTCTGCCCATTTCCGGTCGCGGCCTGACCACCGATCGTCCCGACGATGTCCACTCCCGTGTCAGTGATCTGCGTCGTTCCTATCCCGCTCGTGCTCCCGTCGCCCGGATTCGCCCGGTCCGACACGGCAGCGATGGTATAGGCCGCGCCATACTCGTCAGAGCGCAGGCGCAGTGCGCCCCCATTCGAGTAGGCCGTCACGCCATATCCCGCATTGTCCATCGCAGTATTGATCTTCCCGATGATGGCGTCGATCGTATCGCCCGCAGAGAGCGCAACGGTGACGTTGTTGCCGTTGTAGGTCAGCGTCAGGTTCTCGTTCTGAGCGATGCCCGAGCTTCTAACGGCCGTCGTCGCCCCCGTATCCGCGCGCTCCCCGGCGGTCGAGACGGTGACGGCATAGTCCCCGGGCTTGGTCTTCGAGTTGGCCTTCTCGAAGATGACGGCGCTGTCCGTCGTCGTTC
>CAYSMT010000342.1:0-4022 GCA_964432135.1 uncultured Acidobacteriota bacterium | reverse complement strand
AAGGGGTCGAGCGTTCCGGCATGGCCGATGCGGCGCATGCCGAGGGCCCGGCGGGCCCAGGAAACGACGTCGTGACTCGTCATCCCGGCCGGCTTATCCACCAGCAGCAAGCCGCTGCCCGGCGGATCCTTGCGGCGGCTCATCCGAAGATGTCGCGCGAGGCCTCGCGGACCCCGCCGGGGGCGGCCTGCTCCGCAAGGTCGACCAGACGGTCGAACAGGCGTCGCAGGGGTTCCTCGTTCGAAGCGACGGAGGCAAAGGCCAGCCCGGCCCGCTGGTGGAGCTCCTGGTGCTCGATCTCAGCAACGGATACGTTGAAACGCGACCGCGCACGCTCGATGATCGAGCGGATCACCCGGCGCTTCTCCTTGAGCGAGCCGCACCCGTGAAGGAAGATCTCGAGGACGAGCACTCCGACGCGCATGGCTAACTTCGCCCCTGCCCGGACTAGTCGGTCTTCTCGAGCGACTCTCGTTTGACGGCTTCGATGACGAAGGCCTCGACGATGTCCCCGGGCTTGAGGTCCTGATAGTTTTCGAGCCCGATGCCGCACTCGAAGCCGGCGCGCACCTCTTTGGCGTCATCCTTGAAGCGCCTGAGCGAGGTAAGGCGTCCCTCGTGAATGACGACGTGGTCGCGCAGGAGACGGACCTGGGCGTCCCGCCGGATCTTGCCCTCCTTGACGTAGGATCCCGCGATGACGCCGATCTTCGGCACCTTGAAGGTTTGACGAACCTCCGCCGTGCCGAGGAAGACCTCCTTCTCGACGGGAGAGAGGGTCTCGATCATGGCTAGTTTGATCTCGTCTGCGACCTTGTAGATCACGGTGTGCAGCCGAATCTCCACGCCTTCGCGTTCGGCGGAGTCCACCGCGCTGCGGTCGGGACGGACGTTGAAGCCGATGATGATGGCTTGACTAGCCGACGCGAGCAAGACGTCGTTCTCCGTAATGGCGCCCGTGCCGCTGTGAATTACCTTGACGAGGACCTCGTCCGTCGAGAGTTTCTCGAGTGCTGCGTTGAGCACCTCGACCGATCCTTGGACATCGGCTTTGACGACGATGGGAAGCTCGTTGATCTCGCCGCGCTGAATGCGTTCGTGGAGCTTGTCGAGGGTCGGCAACGCGGAGCGGCGAGAGGCCTCTTCCTCGCGCTTCTTGTTCTTGAGATAAATCGCGATCTGCCGAGCCTTTTGCTCGTCAGAAAAGACCTGGAAGAGCTCGCCGGCCTGCGGAACCTCGTCGAGGCCCATCACGGCGACAGGTGTCGACGGCCCCGCTTGATCGACCCGCTTGCCGTCCTCGTCGAGCATTGCGCGGACACGGCCCATTCCCGAACCCGCGACGAAGACGTTGCCCTTCTCGAGGGTTCCGTCTTGCACGAGGATGGTCGCGATCGGCCCGCGTGCCTTGTCGAGCTTGGCCTCGAGGATGACGCCGCTCGCCGGCCGGTCGGGTGCCGCCTGAAGCTCCTGAACCTCGGTGACGAGTAAGATCATTTCGAGCAGGTTGTCAAGACCCTCTCCCGTCTTGGCCGAGACCTTGACGGTGACCGTGTCCCCACCGAACTCCTCGCAGAGGATCTCGTGTTCGACGAGCTGTTGGAGGACACGATCCGGCAGGGCGTTTGATTTGTCGATCTTGTTGACGGCGACGATTAGCGGCACTCCGGCGGCCTTGGCATGGTTGATCGCTTCCACCGTCTGGGGCATCACACCGTCATCTGCGGCGACGACGAGCACGATGACATCCGTGGCTTTGGCGCCACGGGCACGCATCAACGTGAAAGCGGCGTGGCCCGGTGTGTCGAGGAAGGTGATTTGGCGTTCGACGCCATCATGCTCTTTGGTGACGGTATAGGCACCAATATGCTGCGTGATGCCTCCTGCCTCGCGTTCGGCGACGCGCGTTGCGCGTATCGCGTCGAGCAGGCTCGTCTTTCCGTGGTCGACGTGTCCCATCATCGTGACGATCGGTGGCCGCGTGACGAGGCGTTCCTCCGGAATCTCTTCGCGTTCTCCCGTGAGACCGGCCAGAGTCGTGTCCTCAACGGCCGCGGCCTCCTCTTCGAGCCCGACGCTCACGGCTGTGCCCCCGAAGTTTTCGACGACCCAACGAGCGGTCTCCTCGTCCAGTGCGTGATTGATCGTAGCCATGATCTTCTTTTCCATGAAGATCAGCTTGATGACGTCGTTGGCCTTGCGCTTCATGCGCTCGGCGAGTTCTTTGATCGTGATGCCATCGGAGATGCGAACCTCCGCGATGGGGGCGTCCATCGCCGCCTGCGCCTCGCGGGCTGCAGCATTCTCTGCGGCTTGCTGGCGCTTGACGGTGGAACGGCGACCGGTCGACGCACGCCCGCGCCCGCGACCCGCGCCGGGACGCCCGCGGCCTGCACCACCGGGTTGGCGCGCCGCACGGCCCCGGTCCGGAAGGGCGTGCCCTGCGGGCGGGGCACCGGTCGTGCTTCGCGTCGGGGTGGCGACGGGACGGCGAGCTCGGGATGAGGGCAGAGCCGACAGCGGCTTGCCGAGCAACTCGGCACGCTCCTTGGCTGTCGTCGGGGGAGGCGCGATGACCGCCTTTCCGAGCGATCCCGCTGGAGCATCCTGCGCCGCGGCGGCGGGTCGGCTCACGCGCTTTCCCCCCTTTTTTTCGGGAGCCGGCGTCTCTTCCTTCGTGGCCTCTTCGGCTCCCTTCTCTTCGAGGGGTGCCTCGTCGGTGGCGGTTTCCTCGGAGGCGAGATCGGCGGGCTCCTGCTGTGCACTCGCAACCTTCGTTGCCTCGTCCACAACACGGCCCGCTTCGCCCTCAGCCTCGGCCGCAGCTGGGGCGGCCAATGTCGCCTCGCTCCGACGGGTCTCCTCGATCACGCGGGCCTGCTCGACTTCCGCCTGCTTGACCTCGGCACGCAGCGCGCCGGCCTTCTTCAGCGCGGCGCGGCGCGCCTGCTCCTTGCGCTCGGCTTCGCGTTGAGCGGCCTCCTCAGCGGCCCGTTCTCGCGCTTCGCGTTCTGCCAAGGCGCGTCGTACAGCCTCTTCGCGAGCATCGACCGCCGACTTGGGCTTTGGCCGGAAGAGCTCCCGGAGTTCGGCCACGAGGGAGTCCTCGACAGACGCCAGGTTGGACTTGACGACGACGCCCATATCATCGAGCGCGTCGAGGATTTCCTGGCTCTCGACCTTGAACTCTTTTGCCAGTTGGAAGATCCGCACCTTGCCTACTCCTCGCCTTCGACTTCCGTCGCGGTGTCATCGTGTCGCGGAAGGTCGCCTTCGGCGCTCGCCGCAGGTCCCTCCTTCTCAACCCCGCTCGCCTCATCGGTCGTAGCGGCGTCCGAGACGCCGGGAAGGGACCCCAAGAGGGTGTTCGCGTCGATCTCGGCCGGGGTGGGCTCCGCCTGGGCGGCAAACTCCGCCGCGAGGCGCCGCGCCTCTTCTTCTTCCTTGGCTACGATCTCCTGGATGCCCTCAGCACGATCGTGGATCGCCAGACAGAGATCGATGTCGATCCCCGGGACGCGTGTCAGATCTTCGAGATCGGCCCCGATGAGCTGCTCGAGATTGCGGAACCCCGCATCGATCAGGTTGGAGACGACCTCTTCTGGGATATCCAGGCGTTGGAAAAGCGCCACGGCGCGCTGGCGGGAATCGTCTTCGACCTCGATCTCAATGCTCTTTTCGGTCTCGCTCTTGATATCGATGCGCCAGCCGACGAGTCGTCCCGCGAGGCGTACGTTCTGTCCGCGCTTGCCGATGGCTTGGGAAAGCTGATCGTCGGCGACGATGACCTCAACTTCGCGTTCATCGAGATCTTTGACGTTAACGCGATTCGCGCTCGCGGGTTTGAGCGCCTCGCGGACGAAGACCAGCGGGTCGTCGTGGTACTGGACGATGTCGATTCTCTCGCCGCGCAGCTCGCGGATGACGGACTGGACGCGGTTGCCCTTCATACCCACGCAGGCGCCGACGGGATCGACATCCCGGTCTCGAGAGACCACGCCGATCTTGCTGCGCTCGCCCGG
>CAYSMT010000341.1:0-4025 GCA_964432135.1 uncultured Acidobacteriota bacterium | reverse complement strand
TTGGTGGCGCCGACGGAGCTAACCCGCCATGCGTACTCGAACAACACTCGTCTTGCTGATCGTCGCGGCGCTTCTTGGCGCCTATGTCCTTCTCTATGATGCCAAACGTCCCGGGACGGACGAGCAAGAGCGCCTCGCGGGGCGTCTCTTTCCCGAAGTCGAAACCCCTTCTGTAGAGCGTCTCGAACTCGAGCGCCCCAACGGCTCACTCGTCCTCGTTCGCGAGGACGACGCCTACCGCCTGCTCTCACCGATCGAAGACGCCGGCGATCGCACACGCTGCGAGGAGCTGATTCGCGAGCTGCTCGAGCTGCGTGCAAAAGGAACCCGTCGGGCCGACGCCATCACGGGAGGAGACGAAGCGACCGGGCTCGGCGCTGCGGCGTTGCGCGCCTTGCTGCACACTAGCGAACAAGACTTCGCGCTTGAGATCGGCTCGCGCCCTGCTCCTGGTGGTCTGCGTTTCGCGCGCATGGGCCAGGGCGCCGATATCGCCCTCGTCCCCGAACGCGCAGCGGAGCTGCTGCTCACACCGGTCAATGGCCTGCGCGAGCGAAAGATCTTTCACCCGTCACCACTCGAGGTAGCGACGCTGAGCATTCGCAGAAAAAACGACCAGCTGCGTTTCGAGCGCCGGGAGGGGGGACGCTGGTGGATCGCATCACCTCTGGTCGACGAGGCCGATCCTACGGCGGTCAACGACTTGCTCTCCGACCTTGCCTCCTTGCGTGCCGACCGCTTCGCTCCCGACGATCCGGAGGCCACTCCCAGCAAGTACGGCTTCGACGCACCGATACTGCGCGTGCAAGCTCGCGGCCGCGCGGACAACGACCAGGAGACGGAGCTGCTCGTCGGAAGGCAGAGCGATCCTGGCTCAGGCCGCTACTATCTCCGCACGACGGGGCGCAACGCGATCTTCGAAGTCTACCTCGCCGCAACCATGAAGAGCTTCGAACGCCCACCGGAGGCCTGGCGCTCGCGGCGCATACTCGATTTCTCTCCCTGGGATGTCGCCGAAGTCGAGCTATCCAGGGGGGAACGCATGCTACGAGCGACCCGCATCGAGGGAGAAAACACTCCTGAAAAGAGCTGGGCCGTCGTGGAGGGCGAGGAAACAGACTTCGACCCGACCGCACTGGCCGATCTCCTCGCCACGCTGAGTGAGATCAAGGCCCAAAACCTCGCCGCGCCAGATGAGACCCGATTCGGTAGGGTCACGGCGCGTATCGAACTCGATTTCCGCGACCCGGAAACGGCGGCGCCCGTGCTGCTTGAACTTGGCGCACACAACCCCGCCGGTGGCGTCTGGACACGACGGGAAGGCCGAGAGACACTCATGCTCATGGACGAACAAATCGCCCAAAAAATCGACCCGGAGCTGCTTCGGACAAAAGAGGCGGAAGCTACGGCTTCGCCGCTTTCTCAAGCTCCTCGATCTGCTGCGCCTCCTTCGGAGTCATCGCGCATCCCGTGAAGGGAATCAGGTTGAAAAACTCGATCTTCTTCGCGGCGATGAGCTGCTCGCGTAGCTCGAGCGCGTGGCGACCCATCCGACGTTTGATCGCCTCGGAGAAGAGACGTTTGCGGACCTCCTCCTTGACTTCTTCGTAAGGAAGAATGCCGGCCGGCTTGACCTCAACGGCTTGGAAGAGATGAAAACCCTGGGGTCCATCAAGCACGGGGGAGATTCCGCCGGCTTCAAGCTCGAGCAAGGCCTTCTTGAACTCCGGTAACACGGGAACGGACTCATCGAGCCAACCGATGTCCCCTCCCTTAAGTGCGGAAGCATCCGTGGATAGCTCCTTGGCAAGCTCCTCGAACGACGCCCCACCCAAAGCGCGCTCACGAGCCTTGCTCAGGATCTCCCTCTCGTGCTGGCGCTCCGACTCAGGCGCGTCTCGGGCCGCGCTGCGCTGGATGTGGCGCAGGTGAACGCGACGGGGGCGCGAGAAGACCTCCTCACGGTAGGTGTCATAGAACGCCCGCACTTGCTCGTCGTTCGCCTCATCACGGTAGACCTCAGGGCCGACAACCTCGTTCTGATAGCGAAAGAACAAGGCTTCGAGGCGAATCTGTTCCTTGCGATCCTCTCGAGTCAGACCGGACTCCTTGAGCACCTTGAGCCACATCTCTGTCGAAGGAAAGCGAGACATCTCCTTGGAGAGCGCTTTTGACACCTCCTCATCGCTGACGGTGATGCCCCGACGCTCCGCCTCGAGGGCCACGATGACGAGCTTGGTCAGCAACTCTCGACCCTCGCGAATCATCGAGCACTCATCCAAGTTCATCGGCAGACCCGAGCTCTCGAAGCGATGCACCTCGGTGACGGCCCAGTTGCGCAGCCAGGCACCGCTGATCTCGTGCCCGTCGATCCTGGCGATCCAGTGGTGGGTCGGGATCTTGTTGATCGGCGAGATCGACTCCTGCTCCTCCTCCCCTCCGCCGCAAGCGGCCAGACCAAAAGCAAGACAAACGATGAGCAAGGCGAACGCGAGAGAAAGGATGCGGCGTGGCGAGAAACGAATCATGGCGGCGATTCCCGGGGCCGGTATCGCAGCCGGCCCAACATGCGGAGCTGCGCGAGGGGCACAGCACATCGATGAGGAATACTACGAGCTCCTCTCGTTCTGGACCACTGCTCGTTCAAGATCCGGTACCGACCCCGCCTTGTCTGGCAACAGCGCGGAAGAGCTGCCGGAGAGGAGGCACCGGCACGTCCCGCTGAAGCCGGAGGCGAGAGCAACCGAGACTGGAGCCGCCCTCCAATGCAGAGGAGTTCCCCTCACAACTCGCGGAAGCTCCGAAGCGCAGCGCTGCGTGCTCTCCACGCGCCATGCTTCTCGTCGTATCCTCGACGCCTCTGCTTACCTCAGCCTGGATGATTCATGAACATGCGAAGCAAAGGAACGCAGCCGGGTGGCTCATGATGAGTTCGGGTGAGGCCGGCTCCCCATACTCCCGCTATACTGTCGATGGGCCGCCGATGGCGCGACGAGAAATGCAGCGAACCTCCTTGACGAAACACTAGCGTTGTGACCGACTTCGCTCAGCGCCTTTTCCCGCGCAGGCCCGTCTTCCGTCGCGAACGTCTGCTCTCAATCGGACGTGCTTTTGCTTCGCGCTGGCCGCTCCGTGCCCCGGGGATGGTCATTCTTGGTCTTGGCGCAGGAGCACTGTGGCAAGGGCGTTTGCGCATCGATCTCATCCTGACGCTGGCGGGGCTCTGGACCCTGCTTCTGCTCGCCGTGCTCGGACTAGCGGCGTGGACCGCCAGCCTCGTCTTCGCTCGTGATTTGCGCCTCGCCATCATGCGGGCTCCTGAACAGCTCGCTGGCACCGAGGCGAGCGCGCTGACATCGGGAGTCTGCGTCCCGCGACGTTTCTGGCCTCTTGCCGCCGAACCCCGCTGGCATCTGGCCACACCTCCCGGAGAGATCCACACGCGGCGGGAAGGAACCTGGCGCATCGAGCTTCTCCGTCCGAACGAGCGAGGCCTTGACGAAAAGCTTGTGCGTGAGATCTGCTGTGAAGATCTACTCGCTCTTTGGCGCTTCCGCCGAAGAGTCGATTCTCGGACCTTACTGCGCGTCCTTCCCAACCCGGGCGAACTCGACGCGGCCCGCATCCAGGCCTGCTTGGCCAGCGGAGACCTCCTCGCCCATCCCTTGGGACGGCCGCGAGGTGATCGAGTCGACACGCGACTCTACACCCGATCCGATCCGGCTCGACTCATCCTCTGGAAAGTCTACGCCCGCTCCCGCGAGCTCCTCGTGCGTGCTCATGAAGCCTCACGTACTCCAGATGCCCGACCGCTGGTCTACCTCGTTTCCTCCGATGCGGACGGCGCTGCAGCAGCCACCGCGCGCGTATTGCTGGACTCCGGCATCCTCGGCGAGGGAGCGCGCTTCGCCGCAGATGGTCAACCAACCCCGGTCGAGCAAGCCGATGCGGCCAGCGAGCTGATTTAGCGATCCCGCGACCACCGAGACCGTGGCGGCGGCGACCTTGCGGCGGCACTGTGCTCC
>CAYSMT010000340.1:0-4033 GCA_964432135.1 uncultured Acidobacteriota bacterium | reverse complement strand
CGCATTCCGGACACTCTTCTCGTTCATTTGCGCGAGGATTGCAATCTCGAACAAGGTGAAATGATCGGTTTCGGGCTCGAGTATGACGACATCAGGGGGTTCACCCAAGGTTTCTTGGTCCAGCCTGGCCCGCAGGATGGACATCGCCACCACCTTTTCCGCCCTTTCCGGCCTGGCTGAACCATAGAGTTCGGCAGTTTGACGGGCGATCCCACAGAAAAACGCAAAATCCAGGTACGCAGCATCGATATCCTGGATCTCCTCTGATGGCCGGGGAAAGATGCCCTTCACCGCATAGCGGTAGATCAGCCTTGCACAGTGTCGCAAGTAGCCGCTCTTCAGACGTATTTCCGATGCATCTCCGGGAAAGAAGGTCTCTCCATTATTCAGCAGCGTCTGGATCGCAGCCCAAACTCCCTCAAGATCTTCAACGACTTCATTGAGAAGATCCGCCTCCGTGAAGGGGTTGCCGGGTTTTATCGCTGGGGCGATGAATTCAAGTTTCAGTGCCATGAATCACTCCTGTATCTTCCATTTAAAACGGAATATACAGGAGTTATCCGGCCGAACACAAGCATTTATTCCATTTTCTTTGGAATATTGTGCCTATCCCATTCTGAATCCTTGGCCAGCCCGATTCGCTCCGTTTTCAAGCAAATCATCCACAAATTCCGAAACCGGGTCCGTACCAGTCACCAACAACTGGTCTCGAGCCCGCGTGCAGGCAACATACAGCAGGTGTCGCTCGGTGTTGTACACCTCTTCCAGATCCGATTCGTCCACCACCATCTCGATCCTTTCCTGGGAAGGAATCACTTCATCGTCACATGTACCGACCCCCTCGAAGTTGTACAACTAGGCAGCCTTTTCATGCTGCCGATACTGCTCGGCTGGTGTCATCCAGTCGAGTGACTCGTGGGGCCTGAAAGTGTTGTACTTCTCGACCCAACGACCGATGGCGAGTTCTGCTTCCTCGATGCATGTGAAACTCTGAAGCCAGACGCACTCTTCCTTGAGCGTGCGAATGACCCGTTCGGCGTCGAAGAACTGCTTGGCGACTTCCCCGATCTCGACGTCCTGGAGGAGATCAAGGCTTTTCGCTGGTACTACAACGACGCACCTCTTAGCGCCGTAAAACGCCCACGTCTCTCGATTCGCCGGTGGATCGCCAACGCCAGACGCCGGGACTAGACAGCCCCCAGATCCGCAAACCGTTAACTCTCGTCAACAAGGCCGATCGCGGCCTGCGCGGAAATCGCCAAATTTCCGCGCTTTCTCATCGCCGGCAACACCGTTGAGGGCTCACCTCACAAGATGTGGGACGTGCTCGTTTTCCAGCACCGCCGATCCACCCCCAATTCACCCTGCTAAAAGCGGTTTGGGCCATGGAGAGCGCAATCCGGGTGTCGGAGTCACGGATTACTAATCGACAAATTACATGCAGTTAGTCGCCTTTTGACACGGGCGGATCGCGGATCTGCTATCGTTAAAGTAGGTGTTTCGGAAGCGCGGAGCAGGAAGCGGAATCCGGCTAAGGGCCGGTGGACATCCCTGGCGGTGTGATGAGCACCGGGGATGGCGATCATGGAGGACGATTCAGATGGAGACGATGGAAATCCTAGCTAACGAACATGGACTCATTAGGCAGTTTCTCGACAATCTGACCTTGGTTGGGCAGAAGCTCGAGGAAGGTACTTACCCGTCTCGAGCGTGTCTTGAGAAGGGGATCGAGTTCGCGCGGCTCTTTGCCGACAAGTTTCACCACTTCAAGGAAGAGCAAGTCCTCTTCGTGCGTCTGGCACAGAAGAAAAAAGGCGAGATTGATAGCCGTCTCGAGGTGTTGCGCCATGAGCACGATCGGGGCCGGGCGCTAGTTGGCGAAATCGAGGCATGCCTCGACGGATTTGAGACTCGCGACCCGGTCATCATCTCGCGTTTGATCGAGAAGGTCGGGGCCTACACGGCGCTCCTGCGGCACCACATTCATACCGAGGATCATGTTTTCTTCCCCATGGCGAAAAGCGCGCTCACGGCTGATGAGATGGAGCTCATCATGATCGAGTTCAACAAAGAGCGCGAGAAGAGAGGCGGCGATACCTTTGAGAAGTGTCACAAGCTCGTTGTCGACATGGGATCGATCCTCACCCACCTGCAACCCAGGCGGTGACCCTGATTCCGCCGCATGGCTGTAAACGGGCCGAGCGACAAGACTCCGGCGTCTGTTCGAGCGAAGGGTGATCCCTTGTTGTTGAGGAGGATCGGCTTGATCGCGGCGTCATAGGTGCCTATGGGCCTGTGAATGGCGTGGGTGATATCGTGACCGTTCCGATGTTCAACGGTATGTGGTGGATGGTTCTCGTCGTAGTTCTTTCGATCGCACGTTTCATGTTCGTCCAGGGAGCGGAGGGGGAATCCTTCGCCATCACAGCGATAACTGCCATCTCCGTGTCGTGGATGACCCGGTGAAGGATGCTGGTCGTGCTCCTTACCTCATGGGAGGGGCACAGACACTCGATCCATTGGAAAAATGAGGCGTTGACTTAGCTCTCCTGTGTTATGAACTTCGAGCGCGGTGTGGGCTGTTCGAGATGGTGACCGTGCTCGCCCAGCTCGCGGCGTCGTAGCAGCCAAGCGAATACGAGTCCGGCTAGGCTGAGCAGACCGAACATCCATAGCATTGGTAGATAGCCGTCGGGGTTTTCCGCGCTTGCGCCGTAGATGTCGTTGAGTCCGCCTGCGCCAAGATTGCAGACTGTCAGGCCAATGTTTTGCAGCATCGTCATTAAGCCATAGGCCGTACCGAGCTGGTTGGGCCGGACAAGGTAGGGGACCGTGGGCCACATCACGGCCGGCACCAGGGAAAACGCGACGCCGATCAGCGCTGTTGAAACCCAGAGGCTCCATTCGGTGTACGCCAGCACGGGAAAGACGAGCAAAAGCAGCATCGTACCTCCGGCCATGAATAGAGCACGGCGACCGACCTTGTCGACCAGCAGACCAAAAAGAGGCGTCGCGAAGATTGCTGCGAGAAAGACGTAGCTGTTCATCGTGCTCGCCTGCTGCAGGTCGAGGTGATGCGCATGTTGGAAGTACTTGATGGCGAAGGTGCTGCGGAAGGGGAAGATCACGGAGTAGAAGGTTACGCACAAGCCGATGACATACCAAAAAGAACGATCGAAGCGCCAGAGGTCGCTCCAGATGATGCGCTCGGCCTTCTCCGGCCGGCCGAGCGCGTAGCGCTTCTCTGCCGCTTGCTCAACGAGAAAATAGAGAGTGGCCGTGACCAGGGCCCCCGCCGTCAATGCCGCTGCGATCCATAGCGGCGGCTGCCAGCCCATGTCGTAGAAGCTCCGGGCCCAAGTTGGGGACATGTCTGCCGCGTAGGATCCTGCTCGAGCGATGCTGAGATTGACTCCGAAGGCGAAACCGAGCTGCTTGCCGACGAACCACTGGCCAAGCACGACGGTGATCGCCACGATCATCGACTCGGCGCCGAGGCCGAACGCCAAGCGCCCCGCCGCCATAACGTAGAAGTTCGGCGTGGATGCGGTGATCAGCACGCCGAGCAAGCAGATGCCAGTGAAACCCAACACAGCCCGCCGCGCCCCGATGCGATCGACGATGATCCCGCCTATCAGCACCATGACGATGTTGGGCAGGCTGTAGATTGCGTTGAGCGTGCCGATCTGCGTGTCGGTGAAGCCGAGCAGCTTTTGCAGATGGTCGGCTAGCGGCCCGATGGAATCATAGGCGTAGTAGTTGCCGAACATGGCCACGCTAATCAGAAGCAGCACGGTCCAACGTATGCTGGCCGGTGGGGCCGGTACCTCGCCAGTGATTCCGTCTGTCGCCAGTTCCGCCATGCCATTCTCCTTCCGGTGCAATACCGTAAGCGAAAGGAGCATTGTAGAGATGAATCGAAAATCGTGCAGCATGAGATTGAGCTGGAGCCGTGCAGTACCTTGGTCACAGGGGAAGGTGAACCGCCCCGGGAATTCCGGAGACGTTTTTAGTTGAGTCCTACCGTCATTGG
>CAYSMT010000339.1:0-4041 GCA_964432135.1 uncultured Acidobacteriota bacterium | reverse complement strand
CTTCAGTGGCTGGTGCGCCCTTGGCGGAGGAAGCGGGAGTCTCGAGGAAGGCGCCGTCGAGGAGGCCCTCGAGCTCTTCCGGCGTGGGCGCCACGTCGAAGGAGTCGTCGGGAGTGTTGCCATCGATTAGAAGCAGACCCACATCTTCCGCAGGGGGTCTATCCATGCTGACTGTGGGGGATGAGGACGGTGTGCCAACCTCAGCTCCGGCGAGAGTCTCATTGGTATCTGCACACTCATCCGCCACGAGTAGGCCGGCTTCGGCGAGCTCCTCGGCCAACCCGGATGCATACGCTGGCTCAGGTGTCCCCACGGGTTGGGCAAAGTTGAAGATGCTGTCGACCGCGTCCTCGATGCTCTCGGGCGTTCCACTCGTGGGCACTGACCCGCCGGCACCGGGACTGGCAAGCCGGTCGAGCTGTTCAGACAGCGCGCTTTCCACCTCTGCCTCCGAGCCCAGCAAGACCTCTTCTGCGGGCTCATCGAGCGCGAGGAGCTTGAAGCTCTCGTTTGCTTCGCGTGCGGCTTCTGGTGCACTTCCCTCCTGTTCGAACGCGAAGGGACTGTCGTATGTTCGCGGCGCAGTACCTTCGCTTTTATCTCTACGGGATGGGATCACCGGGCTGGAGTGCCGCCGTGTTTTGGTCGCTGAGTCCGCCACTTGAACTTCCAGACGGTCGATCGCGGCCCAAAGATCCTCGTTTTCGTCTTGGCAAGCAGGGTCTCCCGGAGTCGGGGTGCCGAGGGATTCCTTCGCAGGAGTTGCCTCAACCACGGGTGCGGCAGGCGTGACCTGTGCGCTCACGGGGTTCTGGCGTGGAGGCGTCGTCGGAACGAGCGCGGGTTGTGCGGCACCTTTGGACGCGACACGCGGTGCAGGATCCTGGCTCAGAGCGCCTAGCGAGCCGATCGCGGCCTCGATCTCATCGCTCTGAAAGGGCGTGCCGGAGAGCGCCTCCGCGGCAGAATTCGGAGCGGCCGGAGGAGCAAAAGGCGAGACGGGCCGCGGTAGGTAGCGGGTCAGCATGGGAACGATGAGGTGGTCTTGATCAGGGCGTTCCAGGAACTCCTCCGCGCCGGCGTCCTGGGCCATCGACCGGTAGCGCGCTCCCTTGAAGATGCGCGATGCGATGATGACAATGGGTGCGCCTTCGCCGGTACGCTTGAGGCTGCGGCAGAGCCTGAAGCCGTCTCTCCCAGGCAGCATGGGTTCTACGATCAGAGCGAGAACGTCGTGCTCTTCGAGGAGCTCGTCAGCTCGGCTTCCCGAGTTGGCCGTGACGACGGGATAGCCGGCGTCTTCCACCATCTTCCGGGTGGCCTCGAGGGACTTGCCATCGAAGTCAATAACAAGGATCGGTTGGTGCACGCTCATCCGCTCCGGACCTCACACGGGGTCCGAGGTCAACATAGGTCCCAGGGACGCGAGATGCATGAGTTCGCATTCGCCTCGAGCTTCTCGATGGCTGCCAGACAGAGATCAGTCCCCCCCCTCCGCGCGTTGGTTTGCACGCATTCCCTCTCATTGTGCCGATGCTGTCGATCACTTCGCTACGAAGTCAAAGCTCTCGTACTCTGTCCCGCGCATGGCTCGCAGGTCGTACTCCTCATGATCTCGGCGGAGGGCAGGCAGCTTCCCGGAGTCCGCAGCTGGCGAGCTTGTCGGCCCAAGCACTTACCTCCGTGTTCAGCCTCTGCGCGGCGGCGTGAGGGTCTCCCCCTTTGGCTAACGTGTGAAGTTGATCGTGACCGTCAGATAGGCATCTACGGGGCGGCCGTTGCGCATGGCGGGATGGTAGCGCCACTGCTCAAGCGCCTCGCGAGCTGCTTTTCCAAAGCCGTGGTTTCCGGGAGGTTCGCTGAGCACTTTGATGTCTCCGACACCTCCGTCGCGAAGGATGACGGCCTGGAGCACGACCTTTCCGACCACCCCCAAGCGCATCGCCGTCACCGGATAGATGGGTTCTACCTGGGTCGAGGCGACGACAGTCGGAACGGACACGCCATTGATGCCCGCGATCTGCGGTGCGAGCGTTGGTGCAGGCGCCGGCGTGCCCAGGAGGATCTCATCGCTCAGGATGGGCTCCGCCACCTTCTCGGCTGAGGGAGGCAGCTCGACGAGGGGATCGCTCGCCTCCGGAGCGAGTTGATCGATGGTCTGCTCGATCTGGACGAGAGCCTGTTGTGCCTGGACGGAAGCGGCGTGAACCCGGGCCGCCTCAGCTTGCGTACTCTGCAGCTCTCGTTCCGCCCTGGCGAAAGCCTCCTCGTCTGGCGGTGGGGGGAGTGGCTCGGGCGGTCTCTCACTCGTTTCGTCGGGGCTCTCGGTCAGGGCTCCACTTTCGGCAGTGCCGGCGGCAACCGCCTCCGCATCGCCCCCGAGACTCGCTTCCGCGTCCCCGGCGTCCGGAGCTGTTGTGGTTGCCACAGCGAACTCGTTCATTCCCGCCACAGACTCCGTAACATCGTCGCGAAGCAGCCATATACCGACGCCACTGCCGATCAGAATCAAGGCGGCCATGGCCGCGGCGATAAGAGCCCAGGGGCGCTTCTTCGTGGATTCCTCGACCTCCTCCAGAGGCGGCAAAGGCGTCTGTACGACGGGCTGGCTCTGTGCTGTTTCGGAGGAGCTCACCGCACGCTTCGACGTAGCGGGCTTCTTTGTGCTCGTCGTAGGTTTTGCCGAAGTGGCGGGCGCAGGTGCCGGTGCAGCGATCTCCGGGAGGATCTTCCCCGAGTCGAGCGAGGGCTCGCCTTCGGCCTTCTCGAGAAGGTTGGCGAGGCTCTGCTCGTCCACGGAACGAGGAGGCGGCTGGAGGGGGATGGAGGTCTCCACCTCGAGCGGGGCCTCTCCTGTCGGAAAGATGGTGGATGATTGCAGTTCCTCGGCCGGCGCGTGGGGCACGGAGTCCTCAAGCTCTTCGAGGCTCGAAAGCAGGTCGGCGGTTCCTGCATCCATGCCCTTCAAGGCAGCCGGTACCTGGCCTCCCGTCACTCGAGGTTGAGGCCCCGAGGATCCCGCAAAGAGATCGTCGATGGCGCGATCGGACGCGCTGGGCGCCGAAGGCGATGCGTCGCGTTCAGAGGAGCCGGTGCCTGTGAGCGCCTTTTCCAAGATCTCGTCCATAACCTGCTCGCCGGTCATCTGCGCAGACTTGGCCGGCTCGGACGGGGGAGTACTTTGGACGTCCTTTACCGGCTCGGGAACGGTTGGCGCAATAGGTGGGGCTGGCTCGACTGTTGCTTCGGTGGGAGGTATGCGAGGCGTCGCGGCCGGGGTCTCCGGCGCGAGACGGACGGGTGTTGCGCTGGGTGCGGGAGCCGCGTTCGCACCGGCTTGGGGGTCCGCTGGGTGAATCGGCACAGAGAAGGTGTCGTTGATCGAGAGGGGGTCATCATCGACCCCTGCCCCGCTTCCGACATGGGTCGCGGATGTTGCCGACTCGACCGCAGGCGCCGCTTGGGCGGGTGGCGCAACATGGGTTTCGGGGTGCGGAATGGCACCGCTGGTCTTCGCAGGTGCAGGAGTGCTGGTGGGCTGTGGGTTGGCGGGTTGAGGCGGTGTTGCCGGGCTCGCTTCATCCACGGCCTGCGGGCTCGAGAGGAAGGCGGAGGGCCCCTCCAAGGCCACGCCGAAGCTCGGCGTTCCTTCAGAGAGGGCAGCGAAGCGCTCGAGGGTGGATACGAGCAGCTCGTTCTCGTCGGGTTTCTGGTAAAACAGGTCGGCTCCAGCCTCTCGGGCCATGGTGCGGTATCGGGGGCCCCGGAAGATGCGTGATCCGACAAAGACCTTCGGGGCGTCTCCGGCCGAGCCCTGCCTTTTGATCTCCCGGCAGAGCTTGAAGCCATCCATGCCCGGGAGCATGGGTTCGAGGACGACAAGGGAAGGCAAGGGATCCTGGCCATCGACGATGGCGTCGAGCTGGCTAAGCGTCCCAGCCTTGATTACCTCAAACCCCTTCTCTTCGAGTAGCGTGCTGGTGGTATGCAAAGAGCGAGGTTCAAAATCGACAACAAGCACTATGCAGTTCACGGCTGTAA
>CAYSMT010000338.1:509-4050 GCA_964432135.1 uncultured Acidobacteriota bacterium | reverse complement strand
AAGGTGCCGATGCGCTTGCTGCCCGACGGTGAGGTCTCCCATGTGATCACCATCGGCCAGGATGTGACCGAACAACGTCAGATGGAACGCGCCATGGCGCAGACAGAAAAGATGGCCGCCATCGGCCGTCTGGTGGCCGGGATAGCGCACGAGATCAACAACCCTCTGGCAACGATCGCGGGTTGTGCAGAGTCGATGCGCGCGCGTCTCGGCGAATCGATGGCTGAAGAGGAGCTCGCGGACTTCCGCGAAGACAGTCAACTCATCGAGGACGAGGCCTATCGCTGCAAGCGCATCCTCCAAAACCTGCTCGATTTCGCGCGTACGGAGCCCGAGCAGGGGCGTGGTTGCGATCCCGCTGCCGTCGTCCGGCGCACCCTGCAGCTCGTCAAACACAACCCGAAGATGTCGACCGTCTCCTTTGCTGTGGAGGTTGATGACGATCTGCCCCAGCTCCTGGCCAGCGCCGATCACCTCGTGCAGGTCCTGCTCGCGTTGATCGTCAATGCCGCCGATGCGGCTCCTGAAGGCTGCATCACACTTTGCGCGCGGACGATGCGCACGGAGGGCGGCAGCGAGGTCGTCATCTCGGTCGAGGACGATGGACCGGGCATTCCCCGCGACCTCCAGGGAAGGGTTTTTGAACCTTTCTTTACCACCAAGCCACCGGGCCAGGGAACGGGTCTCGGCTTGGCGGTGGCTTATGGGTTGATACAGGTCCATGAGGGTCGCCTGGAGATGAGCTCCGAGCCGGGCCAGGGGACGCGTTTTGAAGTCATCCTGCCTGCTTATGCCGAATTGGCCATGGAGAGGTAAAGATGAGCGACAACGACCAGCGGATAAGCTCAGCGGCCCCGATGGGGCGCAAGATTCGCGTGCTGCTTGCGGACGACGAAGGCCCGCTCCGCCGCGTCCTTGCACGGGAGCTCGATCGCAAGGGGCACGACGTGACGGCCGTCGAGGATGGCCAGAAGGCCCACGAAGCGCTCGGTGGTGAGGAATTCGACGTTGCGGTGCTCGATGTGCGCATGCCCGGTCTCGATGGCCTTGCGCTTCTGCGCGCCCTGCAGGATGAGGTCGCCCCGCCCGAGGTCATTCTCCTCACGGGAAACGCGACGGTGGAAACGGCTGTCGAGGCGATGCGCCTGGGTGCCTATGACTTTCAGACCAAGCCTTGCCGAATGGAGGTTCTCGACGCTCTCGTGCGTGCGGCGGCCAACAAACGGGCCTTGGCGCGAGAGAACAAACACCTGAGACGACGCGAGGAGCATCGCCAGGAGTCTCAGGCTCCGGGACATCTCGTGCACGGCTGGCACTCACGGGCGATGCAGCCGGTGCTCCGCTTGATCGACCGTCTCGCTCCGTCGGATCTGCCGGTGCTCATCCTCGGATCATCCGGTGTCGGCAAGGAACTCGTCGCCCGCGAGATTCACGAACGTTCCCGGCGAGCCGATGGCCCTTTCGTCGATCTCAACTGTGCCGCGATTCCCGACACCTTGCTCGAGAGCGAACTCTTCGGCCACGAAAAGGGAGCCTTCACCGGGGCGGGCAATGCGCGCGCGGGGCTGATGGAGGCCGCTGATGGCGGCACGCTCTTCCTCGATGAGGTGGGCGAACTGCCCAGCGGATTGCAGGTCAAACTGCTGCGCGTTCTCGAGACGATGAGCTTCTTTCGGGTTGGCGGGCGACGCAAGGTCAGCGTCAACGTGCGCCTCGTGGCGGCCACGAATCGTGATCTGCTCGCGGCCTCTCAGCAGGGCGAATTTCGGGCTGATCTGTACTATCGCATCAACGCAGGCACGATCGAAGTGCCTCCCTTGCGTGAGCGCTCCGAGGAGATCTCCACGCTGGCCGAGCACTTCCTCGGTCGTGCTCGCCCGGGCCTGCGCTTGAGCGCATCGGTCACGCAGGTGCTCGAAAGCTACGACTGGCCTGGAAACGTGCGGGAGTTGCGCAACGTGATCGAGCGGGCCGCGCTTCTCGCCCAAGGCGAGGAGATCGAGCTCGAAGATTTGCCGCGCGAGATCCTCGACGGTCCTTCTGCCCTCCGACCCGCCCACGCCTCGGTCGTTGCGGTGCCGCCAGCGAACGCCCCGCATGTGGTCTCGGCTCGCCCGCCGGAAGACTGGACTGCAGGCGAGAGGGGCTCGCTCGAGGAGATCGAGCGCCGTCGCATCCTCGAGGTGCTCGAGAGTACGCATTGGCACCGCGGGCACGCGGCCGACATCCTAGGCATTTCCGTGAGAACGCTCTATCGCAAGATCAAAGCCTATGAGCTGGACCAAGAGCCGGCGCCGCTAGGATAGCCCGACGGGCCCAGCCGTCCGGAGGGCTCAGGAGTCTCGCCGTTTGAGACGCGCCTTCGCCCGCTCGGCGTCCGGACCGCCCTCCGCGGCGATGGCGCGCAAGAGCCTCTCGGCACGCTGATGCTCACCCCGGCCGAGAGCTGCGAGTGCTCGCTCGTAACGGCTGTCAATGCCCAAGCGCTCCGCCTTTCGGGCGGCTTGCTCTGCCTCGCTAAAGCGTTGCAGGCCGAGGAGCACGCGGGCCTGCTCGCGATGGGTCTTGCCGGGTTTTTCGGTCACTTCGAGCTCGGCATCGAGTGCCTCGAGGGCCAGATCGAACAGGCCCTGCTTGCGATAGATGCCGGCGAGCATGCTCCAGGCGTCGAGCGTCTTTGGGTTGCTGCGGAGGGCCGCATCTGCCTCGGCTATCGCCGGCAGGAGCAGCCCCTGCTCTTCGAAGAGCCGCGCTGCGCGCATCCGCATGGCGGCCGTGGGCGCTTTCTCGGAGGTGAGCACGCGTTCATGGTGGGCGAGCAGTGCGCTCAGGCCCTCGGGAGGCTGCTCGATCGCCTGCATCCGGCGCCGGGCCTCCTCCCAGACGGGCTTGGCCGACGCTGGCGAGAGATTCTCCCGCGCCATCGCAAGCCAAGCTAGCGCGTTGAGATCTTCACGCGCCAGTCCGACGAGGACGGGAATCGCTTGCTCGTAATCTCTGGCGAGCAATGCGAGGCCGGCCAACTGGGCCCGAGCCCCGGTAAGGGTCTCTCCTCGCTCGATGGCAAGAGCCAGGGCCTGAATCGCCGGTCGCGCTTGATAATGGCTTCGTGCGATCATCGCCGTCATCTCGGGAGGTACGGGGCTGGTCGGAAAGGTCTTCTCTAGGGCGCTCGCGAGCTCTTCGGCGTCCTTGATGCGTCCGGAGGACACGAGGTCCTGGCCGATCCACGCGAGCTCTTTGAGATCTTCTCGATGCAAGGTTGTGGCGTGAGTGTCGATCACTTCGATAGCGTCACGCATGCGTTCAGCGTCGACAAAGGCGGCGACGCTGCCGACGATGAGATCGGCACGTGATGGGTCGGCGGCGAGAGCTTCGCGAAAGCGTGCGAGCCCGGCATCTCGCGTGGCGGCATGAAAGGTCTTTTTGTTCCGATAGAGCGTCGCGCTCAGTCGTCGGGGCATCTGGGGTAAACCGACGGCCAGACGCAGTTGCTCGTAGCGTTCGTCGTCGTAGACGCGTTCGACCGCTGCGGCTCGGG
>CAYSMT010000338.1:0-499 GCA_964432135.1 uncultured Acidobacteriota bacterium | reverse complement strand
GGCGAGCAGACAGTTGCCCTCCATCACAAGCAGATCGGGATCGTGGGGATAGGCCACGAGGGCTGAGGCCGTCTGAGCGAGCACCTCGCCGCATTTTTTCTCGGCGATGAGCGTGCGAATCGCGTCGATCTTCTCGGTGGGCGCGTTGATCGCTTGGGCGTGTGCCCCGCTTGTCGCCAAGACGAGGAAGACGAGACACGGCACGCAGCGTGGGGGAATCATCACGGGGAGGTCTCCATCATGAGTCGTGCCGCGTGGGCGGCGACGAGCTCGGGGGTGATACCGGGGAAGCGTTCCGGGTCTTCGCGGCGTGTCACTTTCTTGGGTGCAAGAATGACGTGGCCTTCGCCGAAGGGTGCATTGAGGATGGGGTCTGTTGGGCCGTAGATTGCGACGACCTTCAGCCCGCTGGCCCAGGCGAGATGCATCGGCCCCGTGTCCCCAGCGACGAGAACTTGCGCGGCGCCGATCAGGGCGACCAGGCCGCGCAGATCGAGCG
>CAYSMT010000337.1:0-4063 GCA_964432135.1 uncultured Acidobacteriota bacterium | reverse complement strand
TGAGCGCCTGGAGCCGGGTGCGCTTTCTGGAGGTCGTCGACGAGAAGCCAACGAAGGAGGATCTTGCGCGTTACGGGCTGGCACCTCCCTTGGCCGAGTTGGATGCGATGCTCAAGCCTGAGGCGGCTGGAGAGGGGGGTGTTCCGCCGCCGAACCCGCGCCTCTGGATCGGCCAGCCGTCGCCGCTTCGCCCCGCATATTACGCACAGCTCGATGGCTTCGAACGCGTCGTCTACGTCTCCCATGACGCCTTCGATATCATTGCGGGCGCCGGGCGGCAGGTCTTTGGCATGGAGCCGATCGAGACAGAGAGTCAGCAAGGTGCGGCGAACGCCCCCGCTCCCGCGCACTGAGCTGCCGAGTTTCGACGCGCCGCGTCGCCGACGGTGTTCGGACGCGGCTCCTGCCCATTGAAGGCGCATCCGCCTCGCAGAAGCTTCAGAAGCAACGCACTTTGTGTAGAGGGGCTTAGCTTCCCTTACCAGCGTCCTTCGCCGCGTGCGCCGAGCCGTCACCCTCCGCAGATGCGAGAATTTCAAAGCTGATCTCACGTTCGGTGCTTTTCCCGCCGGGGGCGCGAGCGACGAAGCGTAGGCGATAGCGGCCAGGGGCGAACTTGCTCGCAGGTGTGTCCCAAGCCCGTGGCCCGCGGGCATCGTCGAGATGGCCTGTGCGCGCGATGGGTGTGAACGCCTCGCCGGACGCTTCGGCAGCGAAAAATTGCCAATCGAGGGCCACGGCTCCCGGGTCTCCCGGGGCGGGCAAGATCTCGACGAACAGAGCAAAGCGCTCGTTGGTCTTGATGGTGGCATCCATACGCGGCACGACGATGAAATCGCCGATTCGGAAAGGACGCGAGCCCCTCGCTGCACCACCTGCACGCCGGATCTCGCGGGCCAAGAAAGGGCCGCTGATCACGGGAGCCGTGCTTGGGGTGGCCGGCACTTTGATCGTTCCGTAGTGAGTCGACGCGCCGCCGCCTTGCCGGTCCAAGATGATGCCGGACAGGGCCCAGTTGCCGGCGGGTACGGCGCGGATAGCCTGGAAGCGCAGCCAGGGGTCTCCGGGGAGGGGGTTGGGCTCGGCGGCGAAGGCGTTCTCGGGGAAATCGATCACGGTCAGGCTATTTTCATCGCCGGCGGCTCGGAGCTGCGCCGAGGCTGCGAAGCGCTGCAGCATTCCCGAGGCATGGCCGTCGAAGACCGGTTGCAGATCGCTTTTGGGTAATGCGAGCGTCAAAACGAGCAACGGCTTGCCTGAGCTAGTCGCGAGAACGGTGGAGGTCGTTGCGCCGTGATAGCTCCCGACGAAGTCCTCAGCACGCACGACCGCCTTGAGCAACTCGCGCTCACTGGGAACTTCCTGCAAGCGGCCGAGGTCCATTGCGGTTCCCAATGTACCGCCGCCGTAGGGAAGCCGGGTGACCAGACGTTCGAGAGCCGGGCCGATACCAAAAGGTTCTTGTGTGGCGCTATCGGGGCTGAAATAAATGCTTGAGAGGCGTGGGTCGGAGGTGAGATACCAGTCATTGTGCCCTTCGCTCGTGAAAGCGATGATCGTGTGGGCGGGATCGGCGGCTTGACGCAAGCCCTCGTAATGCCAGCGTAGGAGGCCTCGCGACGCCGTGGCGATGCCCGTGTTGTAGTTGCCGCGCTCTTCGATGTCGTCCGGTGGGCCCAGCAGGATGTAGATTTTTCCCCGGTCTGTCCGCCAACCGGGCTTCGCACCGTCGCCAAACTTGCGATTGGCTTCCGCCACGCGCCTCCAGAAGACGAGGCGGCGTTCGTTCTGTGGCGTGCGGGGGCTGGGGTCCCGGCGACTCCAGAAGCGGCGGATGAAGGCGAGGCGGGCTTCACGGGTCTTGAGGCGGCGGTAGAGGCGGGTTTCGCTCCGGTTCATCAGGTAGCGTACGGGACCCTTGTGCCACTCGCTCAGTCGCTCCGGCTGGGAGCGAGCGTTCGCAGCCCCTGAAGGGAGGGAGGCGAGGAAGGCGCAGGCGAGGATCACGAAGCCGGCGCAGCGGCGGAACTTCCCGGCGATATTTGACCCTCTCATGAGCACGGGCCTAAGATACTCCGTCGCGGAGGGGAACGCCTCAACCCGAGGCCTGATCTTCGCGTGGGAGCGTGTGATGGAGTTTCGCAAAGAGCGCGTTGGCAGCTTCCGGCTGATCGTCGCCCTAGGCGTGGGGCTGCTTGGGCTGTCCGCCTGTGGAGGCGGCGGGCTACCGGGGGCGACACCGGATGAAAGAGCTATCGCCGCGGCGAATCTCGGCATCAATGGGGCCGACGAGAACATCCCTGTGTTACTCGCGGCGATCGAGAAGGATCAGGAGCTCGTCCAGTTGCAGGCCATCTCCTCGCTCGGTCGCATCGGAACCGACGAGGCTGTCGCGGCGCTCGCGAAGGTGTCAGATCATGAGTCGCGGGCCTGTCGTGAGGCCGTTGCGCTCGCGTTGCGAGACGTGAGCATCCCGTCCTACCCCGCTTCTTGCCGGGTCTTGGTGGATATGGGCAAGCGTCACCTTCCGAAGGAGAATGGTGACGACCCCAATTATCGCGTGCGGCAGGCCATCGTCACGTCGCTAGGTGTCGTGCAGCAGCCGGAGGGGTTGGAGTACCTCGTCGACAGGTTGAGAAACGATGCCGATGAGCATATTCGCAACGCGGCGGTGCTCACACTCGGTCGTCTCGGAGATCCTCGAGCGGTTGATCTACTCATCGAGGTCTACCATACCGACAATGAAAAGAACCGCACGTGGGCGGTCGAATCGCTCGGCAAGATCGGAGATCCCAGAGGGTTGCCGGTCGTGTTGGAAGCGCTCGAGGACTACGATCCGGTGTGTCGCGGAAAAGCAGCCTGGGCCCTGATGCAGCTCAAGGGAGATGAGTCCAGGGCGCGATTGCGCAAAGCGCTCGATGTGGAAGAGGACGACATGCCGGCCGTGGTCATGGCCCATGCCCTCGCGTTGCTCGGCGAGGAGCGCGCGGTAGAGCTGATCGAAGACCGTGCGGGCCTCGCGCCGTCGAACTTCGCGCGGGCTGAGGCCTGTCGTGTGTTGGGAGAAATCGGGCGTCCTGAGTCGATTCCCGTGCTCGACAAGGTGTTTCATGAAGATCGGGACGGTCTCGTCAAGCGCGAGGCGTCGAAAGCGGTGCGAGCCCTGATCGCGCGTTTCCCCCCGCCGGAGGCCGAGCAACCCGGCTAGAGATTGTTGCCACCCGGATCGCTCCACATCCGGAATTCAACCGACCGGGCGGCCCGGCCCGCGACATCACAAGGAGGCCACGACATGGGAATGTGGGGTCGAAAAGACCAGGAAGAGAATCGACCCTCTTCGGTGCCGAGTCCGGCAACCCCTGCTCCGCAACCCGCCGTGCAAGCGGCTCCTCCGACCAGGAGTGTGAAGATGGAAAAGACCAGAGCGACCATCGGCCCCTCGATCCAGATCAAGGGTGAACTCATCGGCAAAGAGGATCTCGCGATCGAAGGACGGGTCGAGGGACAGATCAAGCTCTCGGACAATGAGCTCGTGATCGGTCAGAAGGCCCGCATCGATGCGACCCTGGAGGCGAAGACGATCCGCGTCGAGGGCGAGGTCAAGGGAGACCTCATTGCCACCGACAGGGTCGAGCTCGCCAATGGCAGCACCGTGACGGGCGACATCATCTCCCCGCGTATCGCGATCGCAGATGGCGCGCGCTTCAAGGGAAGCGTGGACATGGACCGCTCGCGCGCATCGTCGTCTCCGGCACGGCCCGCGCATGCAGCGATGGGCGGAGAGAAAAAGCCGACGGGTACACCTGCTTCTTGAGCTTCTTGAACACGATCTTCGGACGTCACCCCCGGGAGGATGGCTTCATCCCCGGGGGTGCGCAGTTGTCTCCCTCCTCGAAGATCTTGCGAGTTTGTGAACGGATCATCGCTCGGCGGAAGGCGCTCGCCGAGACGCCACAGTTGCTTCTCGTTGGTCCTCCGACGGGTTCGGTGATCGAGTTGCTCAACCGTCTCGGTAGCCGCGTCACGGTTGAGGGTGACGAAAAGCCGCGTGCCCCGCTCTCTC
>CAYSMT010000336.1:0-4114 GCA_964432135.1 uncultured Acidobacteriota bacterium | reverse complement strand
TGCTCGCCGAAACTGGGCTCATCACGACGAGCGCGGACGAGGCGCTCGAAAGCGGCGTCACGAGGACCTTCCTGCCTCATGGCGTCGGCCATCATCTCGGCCTGCAGGTCCACGACATCGGAGGACGCCAGGAGAGCGTCGATGGCGGCGTCTTGCCACCGCCCCCGGAGCACCCCTTCTTACGCAATACGCGAACCCTCGAGCCCGGCCACGTCGTGACCATCGAACCGGGCATCTATTTCTGCGATGTCTTGCTCGACGAATTGCGTTCTCGCCCAGAGGCCACGTCAGTGGACTGGAAGCTGGTCGAAGCGCTCAGGCCCTGCGGCGGCGTACGTATCGAAGATGACGTCGTCTGCACCGAGGACAGCCCTCGAGACATCACGCGCCCCCTGATTCCGGGACCACGAGGCCTCTGATGGGAAAGAGCCGGCTCACTGAACGCCATTGGTTCACTTGGCTTCTCCTCTTCGTAGCCATTGTGATTACCGCCGGGCTCGGCGCGTACCAACGCATGACGGGGCCAACTTATCCGGTGAGCGTCCACGAACGCATCGCTGGAGCCAAAGTATCAGCAAGCCTGCCACGAACCCATCCCGGTGATGGCGGCGCCCCCATCGAGATTAGCGTGGCAGATGATGCGATTCACGGGGAGATCATCTGGCGACGCTACCCGGGTTCTCGCCCCTGGCAGAGGGCACCTTTGCAACGCGAGGGGAAGCTGCTGCACGTGGAGCTGCCCCACCAACCTCCTGCGGGCAAGCTGGAGTACTCGATTCATCTGATCAAGGGAGAGGAGGAGCTCACTCTCCCGGCCGGGACAGGGGTCGTCATCCGTTTCCGAGGCGATGTCCCCGCCTACATCCTGATCCCACACATCCTTTGCATGTTCATCGCCCTTTGCGTTGTCATTCGCGCAGGGCTGTCCCTGGTGCTGCGCGAGGAGAAGATCGAGCGCTTGATCAAATGGGTCATCATCTTCCTTGTTCCCGGTGGTTTGCTGCTCGGACCGATCGTCCAGAAGCATGCCTTCGGTGCCTACTGGACCGGATGGCCCTTCGGTGATGATTGGACGGACAACAAAACACTGGCGGCCCTGATCGCCTGGGTCGTCGCCTGGATCATCGCGGGTCATCGGCCGCGCTTCGTCCGGCCCGCTATGGGCGTTGCTTTCGCGGTGATGATCGCCGTCTACCTCATTCCCCACAGCGCCAACGGCAGCGAGATTGACTGGGACGCCCTCGACGCACAGCAAGCCGCGAGCTCCCCCGGCGACCATCTCGCACCCGCCCCCTAAACAGCAAAGCTCCACGGCGCGTTTTTTTGTAGCGAGCGTGGCCACGCCCCCATGTTCCTCGTCAATGTGAGAGAATGATTTTCTTGCCCTGACGCAGCACACAGTCGGCGTCCGGGAAGGGAAGGATCTGAACCGTGGACTTCATCGCAGGCGATCGTGTCAGACATCCCACGCTGCCGGCTTGGGGACTAGGAGAGGTCCTCGAGGTCGGCGAACGTGGACGCATCCGCGTCTTTTTTACGGGCGTCGGAGAAAAACGCCTCGTCATGCCGCACGTTAAGCTCGAGGCCATCACGGGCGAGGACGCGGAGCACGAGGGGCTCGACAACTTGCGTACGACCCCCGCGAACAAGCGGATCGAGTACCGCAACATGGAGACGCTGATCGCCGCCTTTCTTGCCGAGTGGCCCGGCGGCTTCGAAGATCCGGCCTATCTCGAAAAAGAACGGGCCCCCAAGGAGGAGGCGGCAGCCTACATCGCCGAGCATCTCTCCCGACCGGCTATCGATGCTTATCTCGCTGAGCATGCCTTTGCAGAGATGTCCAAGCGCCTGCTTGCCGCCGCTGGCAAGACGAACCTCGTCTATCCAAACGAGAAACAAGCGCTCAAGCAAGGTCTCGCCGACGAACACAACGCGAAGCTCTTCGCGGAACGCTTTAAGAGCCTGCTCTACGGCAAACGTTCACACCAAGCCCGCTTCAAGGACTTCATCGAGTGCCTCGACCGCATGAGGGCACCCAAATGGCCCCTGGCCACCTACTACCAGTTTTTGAGCGAGCCCGAGTCGCACATGATCCTCAAACCGCGCTTCACCCAACAAGCTGCGGATAGCTGCCGCTTCGAGATCGAGTACGACGCCTTCCCCAACTGGCAAACCTACGCAGGTCTGCAGCGGCTCGCACACTACCTGAGCCACTGCCTCGTCGAGCTCAAGCCCAAAGACATGTTCGACATCCAGGCCTTCATCTGGAAGACCGCTCAGGATTCCTGACTCTAGCGAGAAGGTGGACCCACCTCCCTTAGCGAGCTCAACCCCCACTTCCGCAAGCGGCGGCACGCTCTCGAGCCTCACGGCGCCTGTCCTCTTCCCAATGACAGTGCTTGTACTTCTTACCGCTCTCGCACCAACAGGCTTCGTTCCGACCCGGTGGGACTGCGGGAGGCGAGGGTCTGCTCGATCCGAAGATCTTGTCGATCCATCCCATGGTGTGTCCTCGCTGGCAGCGCCGGATCGACCGGCGCGTTCTCGGGAGGCAAATCATAGCGCCGGAAAGCGGGCTTGGCCCGTGGTACATACCCCTCGTATGCCCGGCTCGCAGAACCTCCTCCGCAATATGCGCTGCCTCAGAACTCGAGCACGATCTCCCCATCCCCGTCGAGAGCGATCCTAACTTTGCCCCCGCCGAGCAAGTGACCGAAGAGAAGTTCATCCGTGAGGGGCCGTTTCACCTTTTGGTCAATGAGCCGTCCCAACGGCCGGGCACCGAAGGATGGATCGTAACCGCGCTCGGCAAGCAGACGACGCGCAGCAGGGCTAAGCTCGACAGTCACCTTGCGCTCCCGAATCTGTCCCCGAAGCTCGTCGATGAACTTGTCGACGATCTGCTCCATGACCCCAATTGTCAGCGCTGAGAAGGCGATGCGTCCGTCGAGACGATTGCGAAACTCGGGCGAGAATAAGCGCTCGTAGGCCAGCGCATCGGCCGTCGTGATGCCGCTGGAATCGAAACCGACCTGCCGCTGGGCCATCTCGCGTGCGCCGGCGTTCGAGCTCATCAACAAAATCACCTGGCGGAAATCGGCTTCCTTACCGTTGGTGTCTGTCAGCGTCCCGTGATCCATGACCTGCAGGAGGATGTTGAAGACCTCGGGGTGCGCCTTCTCGATCTCGTCGAGTAGCAGCACGGCATGGGGTGAGTGGCTGACCGCTTCCGTTAGGAGACCCCCGCGATCGAAACCAACGTAACCTGGAGGTGCCCCGACTAGACGCGAGACGGAATGCCGCTCCGTGTACTCGCTCATATCAAAGCGCAGGAAAGCAATACCGAGACTCTCGGCAAGTTGGCGAGAGAGCTCCGTTTTGCCAACACCCGTCGGGCCCGTCAGAAGGAAGCAGGCGATCGGCTTCTCCGGCGCGCGCAGTCCGGCACGCGCGACCTTGATAGCCGAGACGATCGATGCGATGGCCTCATCCTGACCAAAGATACTGCGCTTGAGATCTTCTTCGAGGCCAGCAAGTCGTTCCCGCTCGCTGCCACGCACCTTCTGGGGCGGGATGCGCGCCATGGCGGCGAGTGCCTGCTCGATCTCACGCGCACCGACCTGCTTGCGCCCTTCAAGCGCAGCGGCCGCACCTGCCTCATCGACGAGATCGATCGCCTTGTCAGGCAGCTTGTGGTCGCGCAGATGTTGCGCGGCGAGCTCGACGGCTTTGCGGATCGCGGCGCGGGTGTAACGCACGCCGTGGTGCGCTTGGTAGCGCTCCTGCAAACCGAGGATGATTTTCACCGTCTCGGCCACACTAGGCTCGTTGACCTCGACCTTCTGGAAGCGTCGAGCGAGAGCCCGGTCCCGCTCGAAGTACTGGCGATACTCGCTCCAGGTTGTCGCGCCGATACAGCGCAGCTTTCCGCTCTCGAGGGCAGGCTTGAGTAAGTTCGAAGCGTCGACGGTGCCGCTACCCGTCGCTCCGGCGCCGATCAGCGTGTGGATCTCATCGATGAATAGGATCGCCTTGTCCTCCGCCTTGACCTCCTCGATGACGCTCTTGAGACGCTCCTCGAAATCCCCCCGGTAACGTGCTCCAGCGAGGGTCG
>CAYSMT010000335.1:0-4115 GCA_964432135.1 uncultured Acidobacteriota bacterium | reverse complement strand
GACGCATTTCCTGACACGCGTCATCCCGCAGCCAGCGCACCGCGGGGGGCTCGCCCGCGCCGTCGTCACTCTCGAGCGCCTGGGCCTTGAGCACGAGCAGGTAAGCAAGGCTTGCTCGGAGGAGGGCCGCGTGAGGCCCCACATGGGGGAAGCTGCCGCTCTGATCCGCGCCTCGAAGCTCGTGAATGAGCTCGTCGAGACGCCCTTGCTCGAGGCGACGATAGATGCGTCGCAGCAGCACGACCGCCTCGATCGTGCCCACTTCCAGGCTGGCCGGGCCTGCAGACTCCGCTGTGGGCGGGAAGTCAGCGTTTGAAGGCGAATCCTCAGTTCCCGGTGCAGGGGCAGGTGTGGCCGCGCCGGAGGCGGCCTGCGAAGGCGCCCGATGCTTGGGTGTCGGCCTCTTTGCTGCGGGCATCCGAGCCGGCGGCGTAGGAGGCTTGCGCTTCGACCGCACCGTGGCGACGCGCCGCGAAGCGACGAGCGCGGCGATCTCGCGAAAAGAAGCCGCCGCGGGAGAGGCACACCATTGGGGCTGAGCTTGTCCTGCATCTTGTACCGCCGCACAGGCTCGCTCTGCAGCGAGCGCGAGCACGCCACGTGTCATCTCAGCGCAGCGCAGCAGAGCGTCCCGGGCCCGCTGCACGTCCCGCCCGTCATAGCCACAGGTCGCAGGGCTCGGCAACGGCGAGCTCGCGCCGAGCAGGGTTGGCCAAGGCTTCTTGGAAAGCGCTTCGATGGCCTGCCGTCGCGATCCCAGCTCAAGCTGATAGATCGACATCAAGGTTTCAGCAAGCTCCCTAGCGTGCCGATCGGGCTCCTCGTCTAACCCTCCCTTATAGGGACCTGCAGGCCTGTCCGCGAGCACACGGGCTTGAGACCCAGCCTGAGACACAGCATCCGCCCGTAGCTCATCGAGGCGTAATGGTGCCCCCTCCTGTCGCCAAGCGGAGAGCTCCCGCGCGAGGTCGATCAGGCGCCAACGAGCAACGACGCGATTGAGCTCGGGCAGGAAGGCCTTGTAGCTTTCCGCGTAACGGGAGCGCTTGATCGCCTCGTCGTCCTCACGCTGGATCGCGCGCAGTGAGAAAGTCCAGTTTCCCTGGTAGGCGAAGATCCGAGCGAGCTGGTAATACGGGAAGTAGTCCACCCTCCTCCAGCGCCGGATGCGGTCGCGTTTGGATCCGGAGCCGGGATCCTGCTGCACGCACCAGCGCAGGCGCTCGACGGCCTGCTTGTAGTCCTCGGGTCCGCCACGCTTCATGAGTTCTTGCGCTTTTTGGTAGACCCTGATCGTCGAGGAGCGTTGAAACTCTGCATTGGCCCGGTTACGAGCGGCTTCGCTCTGGAACTCCCAGGGCTCTGCCGCCCGCAGCAGGTTCGGAAACAGCAGCGCGGCGAGAGCAAGAGCGATGACAATCCGGCCGTCCTTGGGCAGCGAGATCATTGCTCTCCCTCCCTGGCTCCGATCGCCCCCGGCGGTGTCTCGGAGGAGGCGAGAATCTGCTCTAGCGCTGAGCTGACGCCATCAACGAGCACGATCGTTCCGTCCTGAGGAAGTTCAAAGCGCAGAGTCTCGCCGCGCTCACGCTCGAGCTCGTAGCGCCCGGGTGGGAGACGACGCGTCAGCACCTCGCCCGCTTCGAGCTGCAGCTCGAGCGCCGGGATGCGCTCCCCGTCTCGGAAGGCGCGGGTAATGGTCTGTGTTCGGGTCGGCGCGAGCAAAGTCAAGCTGGATTCTCCAGCAGACGTTGCGCCGAAAAAAACGTGAGGGAAGAGGGCCACGACAACAGCCATCACGACGATGGCCAAGATGCTGGTCGCAACCGGGAGGACCCACCCACCGCGGAGAGCGCGAAGCGAGGAGGCCTCCGCGGCAAAGCGCAAGACCGTCGATGCGGTCGCCGGACGAGTCCGAGCCGCCTCATCTCCAGCTTGCTTGTTCTCGAGCTTCTGTTGCCAATAGCGGGCGAGCGTGCCGTCTCCCCCGCTGCGAGAGAGGCCCTCGACGAGGGCGCGCGCCTCGTCAAGGCGACCCTGCTCGAAAAGCTCCGCGGCCTGCTGGGCAGCTCGATCGGCCTCGCCGATGGCGCTCTCATCCGGGAAAAGACGCTCAAGGGTGGGGTCGACCTGTCGCGCAGCATCCTCGAAGGCGCTCGACATCTCCGCGGCGCTCGCAAAGCGGTCGCCCGGCACCTTCTCCAGGGCATGCTCTATGAAAGCCCACAGTGGCTCGGGAAGCGCGACGCTCGGAGCCTGAGGCGGTTCCGAGCCGATGCGCATGGCGATGTTGACGAAGCCGTCACCGGGACGATCGAAGGGCCGCTCCCAGCTCAGTAGCTCGGCGAGCAGGACACCAACCGACCACAGGTCCGTGCGGTGGTCCACGCGCGAAGGATCAGTGCACTGCTCGGGGGAGGTATAGCGCACAGTACCCATCAAGCTACGAGTCTGCGTCAAGCTTGAGTCACTGCCGAGGACCTTGGCAAGCCCGAAATCGGCGATCTTCGCAACCCCACGGTGGAAGAGGACGTTGCCAGGTTTGAGATCGCGGTGCAACACCGGCCGTGCAAGACCGTGCGCGACCTGCATCGCGGCCAGAATCTCGCGCGCAATCCGGCAGATCTGCGCCAGCGAGAGCCGTTCTCGGCGCTTGAGAATGGCCGTCAGATCGCCGCCGTCGCAGTACTCCATAACGATGTAGGGATGCGAAGGGTTGTAGTCGTAGACCCGGACGATATTCGGATGCGTCAAGCGCACCATCGTCTGGGCCTCTATCTTGAAGCGTTCGACGAAGTCCGCAGAACCGACCTCCGCGTGAAGCACTTTCAACGCGACATCGATGTCGAGATGGGGATCGTAGGCGAGGTAGACCGCACCCTGACCGCCCCAGCCGATACGACGCCGGATCTCATAGCGGCCCATCACCTCTGGCGCCCGGGGAGGGCCGTCCCCGCCAGAACCACCACTGACGGAACTTCTCGATGCGTCCAAGGTCACCTCCGCTGACGGTCTCAGCAACTCCGGGGCCAGATGGCCTCGCCATTGCGTGTATTATGCTCCTTCAAGTTCGAGACACATTCCAGATGAGCCTTCCGCAGCATAATCAAAGTGCGGTACCTATGGAAGCTCGTCGCGAGGACGCGCTGGTGCATGTCAGTGACGGGTTCGATCGCCGAGGGCAGCCTGAGACGCTGCCCCACCTACGAGCCGAGAAGCAACGCCGGCAAAAAGGGGCCCAGGCTGCCCCCCTGGCCGTCTCGCAAAGGAACACTCCGTGAGTAGTGCGGGATCGAAAGCAGATCCGCGCGCCACCATCGCGCATCTCCTCGCGACCTGGGCTGTGTCTGCGGACCCCGATTTGGCCGAAATCTACGCGATTGCCGAAGAACGAGCTGCTGCTGCGGAGGAGGTCGCTGCTGCCCCGCAGCCGACGGCACCGATCCGTGTTTCGCCACCACCGCGAAACGCGCCGACCCCATCGCCGGCACCGGAAGCGTCCCGCGAGAAGACATCAACACCCAAGCCCACCATGCCTGAATCACGGCGGAGAAAGACAGCACAACCTGAGTCCGCTGCAGCTGGAGTCCTTCGGGGAAAGGCCCCCGTACCCAAGCCCGCCGTGCCCAAAGCGACGCCACCTTCTGTCCGGCCCGAAGAGATCGCACCTCCACCGGTACCCACCACATCAGCTCCAAGAATCTCGGCCCGCGCAAGCACGGACGCCGTCTCCACGGCCGCGGCACACATCGCCCCTGTGCCGCGCGTCCCGAAGCCTCGCGGGCGAGCCATGCCGCCGAATGCGGCTCGCATCGTCTGGGTGCTCGCGGCACTTCCCGTCGGCATCGTCGCAACAGTGCTCGTCGCGATGGCGGCCTGGCATGCCCCGTCGTCTGCGGCAACACTCCAGGTACGCCTCGCCGAAGCCCAGGAAGGGGCTCTCGAGATCTCGTTATGCGACGCTTCCGGCAAGGAACGCGCGCAAGCCGTCATTCCGGCCGGAGCCGAGCAGATTCAGCTCTCGCTTCCCGTCGGCTCCTACGATGTCTTCGTCGACCACCGCTTCACCGGTCAGCGCATATCAGCTCCGCACGAAACGGAACTTACGGTGACCC
>CAYSMT010000334.1:0-4132 GCA_964432135.1 uncultured Acidobacteriota bacterium | reverse complement strand
CATCGTTTCGACGCGGCTGCGGTCGCGATGGTGGCTTGTCGCGGGCAACGTTATGCTCTCGATGTGGGTGCGTTCACCAGCGCGAACGCGTGGTGACGACGAGACCCCCGGCGCATGGTGCGTGGCAACAGGGGAGAGGCTTCATGGATGCACAGATGACGATCGAACTTTCTGGCGATAAGCGTGTGACGGCCCACTACGACGGCTTCACGATCGCAACAGATCAGTCCGTGAAAAATGGTGGCGGGGCGAGTGCTCCTGAGCCTTTCGACCTCTTCCTGGCCTCGATAGGCACTTGCGCTGGCTACTATGTCAGTGTCTTCTGCCAGGGGCGAGGCATTCCTACGCAAGGTGTGCGCCTGGTACAAAGTTGGACTCGCGACGATCAGCGTCGCCTCGCCTTGATCGAGCTGGAAATCCATCTTCCTCCGGGATTCCCGGAGAAGTACCACCGCGCCGTCCTGCGCGCCGCGAATCTGTGCTCGGTCAAGCGAGTGCTCGAGTCCCCTCCAGTCGTGGAGTCGCGGATCGTTGCCGCGAGCTGAGCTGACGCGAGAGATCGTCCTCGCCGCGGGTCGCACCGCGGGGATCTCCGCGTGCGGATTAGCGTCTTGCGAGCCCTCGGAACACGGTGCGCAGCTCGACGCGTGGCTCGCGCGAGGAGCCCACGCCTCGATGGCCTGGATGGCTCGCACGGCGGCCATACGCAAAGAGTTGCGGCTGAAGTGGGATTGGGCGCACACGGCCCTTGTCGGAGTATTCGACTACCTCAGCAAGCCGCGGGACCGGCAGGAGCTGCGTGGCATCGGGCGGCATATCGCGCGCTATGCCCGGGGCGAGGACTATCATGAGCTCGTCAAGCGCCGGCTGCGACGCTGGGCCGCTTTGATCGAGGACGAGACGGGACGGGCCTTTCGTCATGTCGCCCTCGTCGATACGAGCGCCGTTCTCGAGCGCGAGCTGGCGGCACGTGCGGGCCTTGGTTGGTTTGGCCGCAACAGCTGCCTGATCGGCCCACGCGGAAACTCCTGGCGTTTCATCGGTGTGCTGCTCACAGAGCTCGATCTGCCAGTGTGCGCTGTGCCGGTGTCGGAGCGTTGTGGAAGCTGTACGGCCTGTCTGGACGCTTGCCCTACGGACGCCTTCGACGGCCCCTATCGCGTTGCAGCATCACGCTGTATTTCCTATCTGACGATCGAGCATCGTGGCGCGATCCCCGAGGAGCTGCGGCAGGGTATCGGAGATTGGCTCTTTGGCTGCGATCTATGCCAGGAAGTCTGTCCCTGGAACCGCCAAGTGAAGCCCGGGGAAGAACCAGCTTGGCGCGTGCGGCCTGAGTACGAGGCCCTCTCTCTCGCCGAGCTGGCAGGCCTCGATGAGGAGGGTTTTCGAGCCGCTTTTCGCCGAACGCCGTTGGCGCGGTCGAAGCGCGCGGGACTTGTGCGCAATGCACTCATCGTCGGGGCTAATCTCGGGGATGCCGAGCTGGCCCGCGTTGCCGAGGAGCTCGTTGATGATCCGGACGAGGGTGTGCGGGATGCGGCGCGCTGGGTGTTGCGCCAGCGAGAGGAGTGAGGTGTTGTCGCATCAGGCTCACCGGCAAGCTCTCATCTTTCCGGCGGATGCCAGCGATCGATCAGGTGCGAGATCGTCAGGCCCTGCACGATGATCGAGAAAACGACGACCGCATAGGTAATGACGAGAATGACCTCGCGTTCCGGAATCAAGACGCCGTGCGCGCTTCGTGGGATGGATAGCGCCAGAGCGACGGAGATACCGCCTCGCAACCCGCCCCAGGTAAGAACCTTCACGACGTGAGGAGTGAAGGTGCGGCGGATGCGGAGCAGGCTGATCGGTACGACGACCGAGATGAAGCGCGAGGCAAGTACGAGGAGGATGATCACGAGGCTCGCGCGGGTGTAGTAGCGTTCGTGGCTGAGCGCCATAACCTCGAGGCCGATCAGGACGAAGAGCACGGCATTGAGGATCTCGTCGATGAGCTCCCAGAACATGTCGAGATGGCGGCGCGTCGTTGCTGACATCGCGAGAGCGCGACCGTGGTTGCCGATCAACAGGCCCGCGACGACCATCGCGATCGGCCCCGAGACGTGGATGCGATCGGCCAGGGCATAGCCGCCCGCGACGACCGCGAGGGTGGTGAGAATCTCGACGGCATACTCGTCGATGGCGCGCAGCATCACGAAGCCGATGTAGCCGAGGATCAGGCCGAGTAACGCGCCGCCGAGGGCCTCCTGGCTGAAGAGACGGATGATGAACAGGAGACTCGTTCCGCCGTCTCCGTGGCCACCGTCGATGCCGGCAGCGCCGAAGATCACGAGGAAAACAACGACGCCCACTCCATCGTTGAAGAGCGACTCGCCGGCGATCTTGGTCTCGAGGCTCTTCGGCACGGTGAGGGTCTTGAGGATCGCGAGCACCGCGATTGGGTCAGTCGGCGAGATCAGTGCGCCGAAGAGTAGGCAGTAAATGAAGCGCAGCTCGAAGCCGAAGATGCCGAGCACGAACCAGGAGCCGATGCCTATCAAGGCCGTCGAGATCAGCACGCCGACGGTCGAGAGTAAGGTGATGACCCACTTTTGCGAGGCGAGGTCCGAGAGGTTGACGTGTAGGGCTCCGGCAAAGAGCAAGAAGCCGAGCATGCCGTGCAACAGGGTTTCGTCGAAGTCGATCGAGGCGAGAAAAGCACGAGCTTCTTCGAGCACCGGGGGGAAGGCGAGACCGAGGAGCACGAGTAACAGCGAGAGCCCGAGCGACATGGCCATCAGGCCAATGGTTACCGGTAGGCGAAACACGCGCTTATTGATCCAGCCAAAGATCGCCGAAAGTGTGATCAAGATGGCCATGATTTCGAAGATCGAAAAAAAGCTGGCGGCGTTGGTGGTGGTCGCGATCATTCCCAGAGCATAGCAGTGCTTGTCATAAGCGCGGAGACGTGATGGCGTAACGCCAATCTTCAGCTCGCAGTTTTTATGGGTTCCCACCAAGCTTGAAAGCTCAAGTTTCCGTGCCGCGGCCCGATAAGGAGGCGAGTGGCCGGATTGGGCTTCGCGATACGCGAAATGCTCACTTGGCCGTGGGAGACCAATTCTTGAGGATCGCGGGTGCCAGCGCTGTCACGCAGCCGCCTCGCTTCGCCTCTGTGGCGGGGGAGGAGCCCTCGGTCCCTCCGGGTGGTGTGTCAGGCCCCAAGCGGAGCGCTCCAAACGGCCGTGAGCTCAGCGCGCAAGAGCAGCGGGAGGTTCAGCGCCTAGCCAAGCGTGACCGGGAGGTTCGCGAGCATGAGCGAGCTCACCAGGCGGCTGGTGGCCAGTACGTGCGCGGGGGACCACACTACGAGACCCAGCGTGGGCCCGACGGTGAGACCTACGCGGTCGGCGGGGAGGTTCAGATCGACACCTCGCCCGTGCCGGGCAATCCCACGGCGACGATCCAGAAAATGCAGCAGGTTCGCCGGGCTGCTCTGGCCCCGGCGCAACCCTCTGCTGCCGATCGCCGGGTCGCGTCCGAGGCCTCGCGCAAGGAAAGCGCCGCACGGCAGGAGCTGCGCAGCGGGTACGGTGCTTCCGGGAGCGCGTCCTCGCGTGGAGGTCTTGGGGGGCCGGAATCCGCTGCGCGCAACCACCGAGCCGCTGCCGCCTACCATGCGGCGGGCGGTGGTTTCACGACCAAAGCTTCGTCTTCGATTGTCGAGATGATCGCTTGATTCTGGCGAAACAATTCGCCACCGACATCCGTCCTACCAATAGCGTTCGACGTGAACCTGTCCGGGACGTTGACGCGTGTTCTCGACAAAGCTGTCCTCGGCGAGGGCCTCGACGGTGGCTTCGATCATCGAAGGGTTGCCGCACAAAAAGATGTCAGTGTCATCCGGTGTCGGGCACTCACCGATTACCTTGATGATGCTTCCGTCGGCCCAGAGCTGTTGGAGGTAGCCGGTCAGTCCGCCCCAGGGGACGGTTTCTTCGTTGGCACGGGTGATGATCGGTATGTAGGTCAGTGCCGGGGCGATCCGGGCCATGGTCGTCAGCTCAGCCCGGTAACCAAGGTCCCAGGAGTGGCGCGCGCCGTGGACGATCGTGATCCGCCGGTGGGGTCGTTCCGGGAGCTCCGT
>CAYSMT010000333.1:0-4142 GCA_964432135.1 uncultured Acidobacteriota bacterium | reverse complement strand
CGAAGCTGATGGACAAGGGTGTGAGCATCATCGACCCTGAGTCGACCTTTGTTCACGCGCAGGTTCGCGTTGGCAGAGATACCGTGCTCTATCCCGGCGTCACTCTCGAGGGCACGACACGCATCGGCAAAAGCTGCGTCATCCGCTCGGGGACGCGGCTTTGCGACGTCATCATCGGCGATGGAGCAACGATCCTCGATCATACGATAGCCACACAGGCGCGGATCGGCCCGCGCACCCAGGTCGGCCCCTTTGCGCACTTGCGACCGGGCACGGATCTCGGCCGCGAGTGCAAGATCGGCAACTTCGTCGAAACCAAAAAGGCTCGCCTCGGCAAGGGCTCAAAAGCCTCGCACCTGAGTTATCTTGGAGACGCCATCCTCGGCGAGGGCGTCAACGTCGGCGCGGGAACGATCACCTGCAACTACGACGGAATCAACAAGCACCTGACCGAGCTGGCGGATGGGGTCTTCATCGGTTCGGACACCCAGCTCGTCGCTCCAGTCAAGGTCGGCAAGGGCTCCTATGTCGGCGCGGGAACGACGATAACCAGGGACGTTCCTGCGGGCGCGCTGGCGCTTTCCCGCGTTGAGCAGAAGATTATTGAGGGATGGGTAGCCCGTAAGGCTGCCACACGCAAAACCAAGAAGAAGCGCTGATCGACGAGGGCGGCAACCGGCGCCCCGGCAGGGAGAGAACATGTGCGGCATCGTGGGATACGTCGGAGCTCGCAAGGCCGCGTCGATTCTCATCGGTGGGCTCCGCCGCCTTGAGTACCGCGGCTACGACTCGGCAGGCATCGCGCTCTTCAACGAGGGGCAGCTGGAGCTGCGCCGCGCCGCAGGTAAGCTCCGTGATCTCGAAGAAGTCCTCGACAAGCAGCCCGTCGGCGCCGCCCATCAAGGCATCGGCCACACTCGCTGGGCCACACATGGGCGCCCCACCAAGGACAACGCGCATCCTCATCGCGACGCCGAGGATCGTGTCGTCGTCGTCCACAACGGCATTATTGAAAACTACCTGGAGATCAAACAAGAGCTACTCGATGCGGGCCAGGTGTTCCGCTCGGAAACCGACAGCGAAGTCATCGCCCACCTGCTCGCCAATGAGGTCGCGGCGGGTCAATCTCTCGAGAAGGCCGTTCAGCAAGTCATCACGCGCCTCAAGGGCATCTTTGCCTTTTGCGCCATGTCCGTCGACGAGCCGGACAAGATCGTCGGCACGCGAACGGGCCCACCCCTCGTCGTCGGCGCGGGAGAAGGGGAGAACTTCCTCGCCTCTGATGTCACAGCCCTGCTCGAACATACGCGAGAGGTGCTCTTCATAGAAGACAATGAGATTGTCGTACTCACCCCTGACGCGATTGAGCTCCTCGACGCCAGCGGTGCACCGAAGCCGGTTCGCCTCCAAAGCATCGCTTGGGATCCCATTCTCGCCGAGAAGGGGGGCTTTCGGCACTTCATGCTCAAGGAGATCCACGAGCAAGCTCGCTCGATCAACGAAACGATGGCCGGCCGGATCTCCCTCGACCGGGGTGAAGTTTTCTTCGCCAAGAGTGAGTTCCCCTTCACCGACGAGGATCTGCAGAACATCGACCGTATCTGCTTGATCGCCTGTGGAACCTCCTGGCATGCCTGCCTCGTCGCGAAGTTTTTACTCGAGAAATTCGCCGGCATCCCAACCGAAGTCGACTACGCGTCGGAGTTCCGCTACCGCGATCCGTTGATCGACGAGCGAACGCTGATCACGATCGTGACCCAATCAGGAGAGACGGCGGACACCCTCGCAGCCTTGCGCGAGGCCACCGGACGTGGTGCGCGCTCGATCGCGATTTGCAACGTGATGGGCTCGACGGCGACACGCGAGGCGGAGGGTACGATCCTGACTCATTGCGGCCCGGAGATCGGCGTCGCCTCGACCAAGGCTTTCAGCGCTCAGCTCATCGCTCTCGACTTGATGGCGCTACGCCTTGCCGCAGCGCGGAAAAGCATGAGTCCCGAGCAGGTCCGCAAGCACCTGCTTCAACTCGCCAAGTTGCCTTCCCTGGTCGATCGAACCCTCGAAAATGACGAGAAGATTCAGGCCCTCGCTCGCGAATTCAAGGACGCGACAGATTTCCTCTACCTTGGACGAGGCATCAACTACCCCATTGCCCTCGAAGGCGCACTCAAGCTCAAGGAGATTTCCTATATTCACGCCGAGGGCTATCCCGCCGGGGAGATGAAGCACGGTCCCATCGCGCTAATCGACGAAACCTTGCCCGTTGTTTCGCTATCACCACGAGACGAGGTCTTTGATAAGATGATGGCGAACAATGAAGAAGTGAAAGCGCGCGGAGGCACACTGATCGTCGTGACCACCGAGGGAGCAGGCTCTCACGATGGGCAAGCTGACCACATGCTCGAGATTCCCGCCACGATTCCCGAGCTCATGCCCGTGCTGCTCGTGCTCCCACTGCAGCTCCTGTCTTACCACATCGCCCTCTTGAGGGGCTGTGATGTTGATCAACCGCGCAATCTCGCCAAATCCGTCACGGTAGAGTGAGCTTCTCGCCGGCGGCAAGAGCCGACCGGAGGACATCGATCCTATTCGCCGCCGTCTGGTCGATGCTCAGCGGAACGACGGTGATGTAACCCGCATTCAAGGCGCCCACATCCGTACCGAGCCCCTTATCCTCGAGCGGACGGAAACGTCCCCAGAAGTAGAGCTGTCCTGCCGGTGAGCGCCGCCGCTCATAGGCATAACGCGTCGGCGCGAGAGACTGGCGTACGACGCGCAGCCCCTTGTTCTCCTTGGCGATGCCCGCAGGTAGGTTGACGTTGAGAAACAAGCCGGGACGAAGAGCACCCGATGCGTGTAGCCTATCGACGAGGCGCCGCATGATCTGTGCCGCCGCATGATAGTCCTCCGCATCCTCACCGGCCAGCGATACGGCGATCGCTGGGTAGCCTGCAATGACGGCCTCGCGGGCCGCACCGACGGGTCCCGAGTAGAACGAGACGACGCCGAGATTCGTTCCCGCGTTGATACCGGAAATGACGAGCTGCACCTCCTCTTCGATGAGCGCCTCTAAGGCCACTCGGGCGCAGCTCGCAGGACGTGCCGAGATAGCGTACCAGGGCGCGCTCCCGGCCGAAGTAACCCGGCGCACAAGAATCGGTTCGCGCACGCTCGTGACGGCGTGCCCGGTGCCGCTTTCCTGCCGCGCCGGCCCTGCGACGATGAGATCGGCGATGGGCTCGAGAGCCTCGGCCAGCGCGACGAGACCAGACGCGCGGTAGCCGTCGTCGTTGACGAGCAGGATGCGTAGGCGTCCGGCGGATTCCTCTGCGGCAAAGGTGAGCGCCGCACTACAAGAGAGCAACAAGACACCCACAGCTCGGCCCAACCGCCTCCACGAAAGCGTCGTCATCTCACCCTCCTCATCTCTCCAGCCACTCGGCAATGCGACTATGATCGCGTATCCTCCCCGCTTACGCAGCTCAACCGGCTCCAACCTGCATGCTCCTGGGACGATCGCCATGAGGAATAGCACGTTCTCAACAACGAGACGAGCCTTTGCCGAGCTCGGCTGGCGTGGAACCCAGCGCTTTCTGCTTGCCCCCGTCGTCGCGACAATGACTGTCGCGCTGTGCGCCTGGATGGCCGCAGCACGCGGCGTTGTTCTGCTAAGCTCCCAGCAGATCCTCACGCTGTTCGGGGCGACGGCCATCGCGGCCGCCCTCGCTGCTGCGATGATCAGTGCGGGACCGCGGGTGCCCGCGGCCATTGTGATCGCCCTCGCCGCGAGCCTTAGCTCAGGCTGGCTGCTCTTACGCCTGGAGCCGGTGGTCACTTCCGTGGGCAACGAGGCCGCCGCCGCAGTGTTGCGCCGTTGGACACCATGGATGATTCCCGTGCTGTTGGCGGCCTGTTTCCTCGTGGCCTACGGTGGCTTCAATCTCAGAGATCGCCTGCACCGGATCGGAGCAGGATCCGCCAGCGAGCCCAAATGCGGGAATCGATAGCCCGGCCACGAACACGAGCACTCCGTGCAGCATGCCCCGCAGGGCTCAAGTAACGGCGGCACTGCGTGCGCGAGGCGACGCGCGCCGTCGTAGAAACGGATGCGCTCCGTCGTCGTGCTTCGCTTGGCCCGTAGA
>CAYSMT010000332.1:0-4167 GCA_964432135.1 uncultured Acidobacteriota bacterium | reverse complement strand
GTGCTGCTGGGGCTCTGCTCCCCGTCGCTTTCTTCGCGGCGAGCTGCGCCCCGCCATCCCCCGTGCCGCCGCCGCCGCAGACGGGGGCCAAAGCCGTCGTCGAGACCTTGCACGGTGTCGAGATCAAGGACGACTACCGCTGGCTCGAAGATCAGCAGAGCCCCGAGACCCGCGCGTGGATCGATGCCCAGAACGCCTATACGGATGCGCTGCTCGCGAAGCTGCCGGGCCGGGCCGAGATCCATGCCCAGGTCTCCCAGCTTTACGACATGGACAGCCAAGGCCGGCCGACGGTGGTCGGTGGACGCCTGTTCTACAGCAAACGACGCGCCGGAGAGGACCAGCCGCGCTTGTTCTACCGGGAAGGCAGCGACGGGGAAGAACGGCTCCTCGTCGATCCAGCGGAGTTTGCCGAGGATCTCTCGCGTAGCGTCGAGCTCCTCGATGTCTCCCGGGATACTGCCCTCATAGCCTACTCGGTGCGGGAGAGTGGCGAAGATGAGGTCGTTTGCCGCTTTCGCGATGTCGCCAGCGGCAAGGATCTTGCCCATGTCCTGCCGAAGGGCAACTACTTCAACGTGGCTTTCGGCTCGCAGAGCAAGGTCATCTACTACAGCCTCTTCACCAAGGACGGGCCGCGCGTCTATCGGCGTTCGCTGGGCCACGGCTTCGACAAAACGCAAGAGATCTTTGGCGCGGGCTATGGTCCAGAGCGCATCCTCTATCCCACTTTAGGTGAGGACGGTCGTTACCTCGTCGTCCATGTGTTCGAGGGTTCTTCGGGCAAGAAGACCGAGATCTGGGTCAAAGATTTGAACAAGGCGCGCGCTTCCTTCGTGAAGATCACCGGGGATGTCGAAGCGAGCTTCTTGGCGCAGGCGGCCGCCGGTCGATTGTTCATGCAGACCGATGACGGCGCTCCCAACGGTCGCATCGTCGTTGCCTGGCCCGGCCGCGGCGGCCCAGAGAGCTGGAAAGAGATCATCCCTGAGCGCGAGGACGCCGTCATCAGCGGTTTTTCTCTCGTGGGTGGGCGTCTCATCGTCAACTACGTGGAGTCGGTCCAGAGCCGCGTACGGGTGTTTGACCTCGATGGCAACGAGATCGGTCAGCTTCACTTCGATGCCCTTGGTACGATCAGCGATCTGTCCGGCGAGTGGAAGGGAAAAGAGGCTTATTACAGCTTCACCTCCTTCCCTATCCCGCCGACGATCTATCGCTACGATCTCGCCAAGGAGGAGAGTCAGGTCTGGTTTCAGCCGGAGCTGCCCATCGATTTGACTCAGTTCAAGGTCCAGCAGGCCTTCTATCCTTCAAAGGACGGCACGACGATCCCGATCTTCCTGCTCTTCAAGAAGGGGATCAAGCTCGATGGGCACCGCCCGACGCTCCTCACTGGCTATGGCGGCTTCCGCGTCAGCCTCACGCCGAGTTTCAGCCCGTCGGGCCTTGCCTGGGCCGAGATGGGCGGGGTCTACGCGACAGTCAATCTTCGCGGGGGAGGAGAGTTTGGCGAGAAGTGGCACGAGGCCGGGATGCTTGCAAACAAGCAGAACGTCTTTGACGACTTTTACGCGGCTGCCGAGTGGCTGATCGACGAGGGCTACACCTCGTCGAAGCAGCTTGCGATCATCGGTGGGAGCAACGGCGGTCTGCTCGTTGGTGCGGCGATGACCCAGCGGCCCGAGCTCTTCCAGGCCGTGGTTTGCGCATACCCCCTGCTCGATATGCTGCGTTACGACAAGTTTCTTGTCGCGAAGTTCTGGGTGCCCGAGTACGGCAGCGCCGAGAACCCTGAGCAGTTTCCCTTCATCTATGCTTACTCGCCCTACCATCACGTCAAGGAGGGCGTGGACTACCCCGCGACGCTCTTTCTCACCGGTGATGGCGACACGCGGGTGGCGCCTCTTCATGCGCGCAAGATGGCGGCCCTCGTGCAGGCGCGTAGCACCCTGCGCCGGCCCGTGTTGCTGCGCTACCATACCGATCAGGGGCACTCCGGGGGCACTCCTGTCAGCCAGCGCATCGAGGATACCGTCGAGATCCTCTCCTTTCTCAAGGCTCAGCTCAAGGGCGACTGAGCACGCCCGCACCCTCAAGCACAATAAACCAAGGGCCGGCCCCGAGGGGCCGGCCCTTGCGATTGAGTGTCTTTGCCAAGCTCAGATGTCCTCGGGCCGGACCCCCATGCCGCTGCGGTCGGGGTAGGCCGGCTTGGGGACGCTCCGGTAGGGATGGGTCTTGATCTCCGAGAGCATCTCTTCGATCGCCCGGTCGAGCTGGGGATCGCCACCGTCGACCATCTTTGAAGGATCGTCGAGCACTTCGATATCCGGCTCGACACCATGCCCCTCGATGCCCCAGCTTCCATCCTTCTTGTAGAAGGCGAAGGCTGGGGCCGTGATACCGGCGCCATCGATCAAGCCGGGAATGCCCGAGATACCCACGAGGCCGCCCCAGGTGCGCCGTCCGATGAGCTTGCCCAGACCCGCCTGACGGAAGTAGAAGGGGAAGGCGTCTCCCCCCGAGCCAGCGAGGCCGTTGATCAGCATCGTCTTCGGGCCGTGGTGGGCATCTGCCGGCCAGACCCAGTCCTCCGCGTAGCGCAGCGCCCAATAGTTTGTCACGGGGCGGTTGAGTAGCTCAATGAAACGGGTTGGGATCTGCCCGCCGCCGTTCCAGCGTTCGTCGATGATCAGGGCTTTCTTGCGGAGTTGGCCGAAGTACTGCCGCACCAGCTCGTTCTGGCCGCGCACGCCGGTGTCCGGCACATGGACGTAGCCGATCTGGCCGTCGCTATGCTTGTCGACATAGGCGCGCTTGGATTCGACCCAGGCGCGGTAGCGCAGGCCAAACTCGTTACCGAGGGTTTTGACGACGACATCGCGAGCCGATGCGTCACGCACGGGCTTGTCGCTGAGCGTGATCGTGACCGTGCTCTCGGCGAGCCCTTGGAAGGCGGCCCAGGGATCTTTAGCGGGGTCGAGGCTCACGCCGTTGACCGCAAGCAAGTAGTCGCCCACCTTGGCTTTCACGCCGGGCTGGCTGAGTGGACCGCGCGCATCGACATCCCAAGGTCCGCCCTCGAGGATCTTGCGGATGCGGTAGGCGCCGTGGTCGAGGGAGAAGTCGACGCCGAGCATGCCGACGCCAACACGTGGTCTCGGATGTGAGGGGGGCGCCGGTCGGTAATAGGCATGGCCGATGTTCAGCTCGGCGATCATCTCGCGGATCAAGAAGTCGACGTCGCTGCGGGTCACGGCATCAGGAAGCATCGCCAGGTAGTGGTCTCGCACACCATCCCAATCGACACCGTGCATGTTCGGGTCGTAGAAGAAGATGCGCTCGAGGCGCCAGACATCGAAGAGAATCTGGCGCCACTCCACACGAGGCTCGACCAGGACCTTCATGCCGCTGGTGACCACCTTCTTCGCGTCCTTCTCCGCACCCGCGGCCGCCTTCTGGATGAAGGCGCTCCCGTGCTTGATGACGAGCATCTGCTTGCCGTCGGCGCTAAGCTCAAATAAAGAGGTGTCACTGGCGACCTCCTTCTCTTCGCGTTCGTCATCGTCGAGGTCGAAGAGCTTGATCGAGGGTTTGTCCGAGCTGCCTCGGACCGGGTGGCGGCCGTAGATCAGATGCCCCTTGTCGTTGACGGCCAGTGGGCCGAAGTTGCCCGGATCGACTGGCAGGGCCACGGCGCGGCGCTCGAAGCCCTCGAAGGTGATCTCGACCTTGAGTTCTTCCTTCTTCTTCGTATCGTCGTCCTCGTCGCCATTCTTATCTTTCTTTGCATCCTTCTTCTTACTCTTCTTGCTTTTCTCCTTACCCTTTTTTTCGTTGCCATCGTCGTCTTTATCACCGTCCTTGTCGAAGCTCTCCTCGTCGCTCTTGGCGGCAAAGGGAGATAGCTGGTCGGCTTTGAGCGGCACGGCGAAGAGCATCTCTGTGGAGGCATAAAGGAAGTCGTTGCCCAGCTCACCGTAGCGCGGAGAGAAGTGACGATTCGACGCGAAGAAGAGGTACTCGCCCTTGCGGTCGAAGGTAGGTTGCATGTCGTTGAACAGAGGCGATGTGAGCTGATGCTGCTGGCCCGTCTCGACCTCGTGGATCCAGATCGAGGCGTTGCGCATCCCCTCACCGTTGCGAGAGAAGGCGATGAAGCGG
>CAYSMT010000331.1:0-4175 GCA_964432135.1 uncultured Acidobacteriota bacterium | reverse complement strand
GGCATCGTGTGGGCTGGCTATCGATGTGCCCTTCGCTGCGAGCATGGCGCAAGGAAGAGCAAGATGACGAGCCCCGCGACGACGCCCCAAGCTGCCGGGCATGACAAGCGATCCCACGCTTCTTGGTTCGGGGGGGTGTGGGACTTTCTGCTCCACGGGGAAGGTCGTTGGCTCGCTCTGGGGCTCGCGATTTTCGCCGGAGTCTACTACCTGCCGGTTGATACGCCGCGTTTCGAAGGTGCCGTGCATGAGTCGCTGGCCCTCAGCCGTTGGTACGCGCGCGAACACGTGCTGCTTTGCCTCGTACCGGCCTTTTTTATTGCCGGTGCGATCTCCGTTTTTGTCAGCCAAGCTGCCGTAATGAGATATCTCGGAGGACGGGCTAACAAGCTCCTTGCTTATGGCGTCGCCGCCGTGTCCGGTACTCTGCTCGCTGTTTGTTCTTGTACCGTACTCCCTATCTTCGCCGGGATTCATCGCCGGGGCGCGGGTCTTGGGCCCGCAACGGCCTTCCTTTACTCCGGCCCAGCGATCAACGCGCTGGCGATCATCCTCACGGCACGAGTGCTCGGCGTACAACTCGGGGTCGCACGTGCGGTTGGCGCGATCGCCTTCAGCGTGATCATCGGTGTCTTGATGCACCTGATCTTTCGTCGTGAGGAAGCCTGCCGAGCTGCCGAGGCCATCGCATTGCCCGAGGACACGCCGAGTCGGCCCCTGTGGAAGACGGCTGTCTTTTTCGCTGCGATGACCGGCATCCTCATCTTCGCAAACTGGGGTCGTCCGACTGATACCAGCGGTGTCTGGGTCACGATCTTCGAGCTCAAATGGCCGATCAGCGCGGCCTTCGGAATGTTGCTTGCAATCGTCCTCGTCGTCTGGATTCGCCAGCGGGTCGTATTCGTCGCCGGAACCGTGCTGCTGAGTGCGGCCGCGGCATGGGCGCAGCCCACGCAACCCGAGCTCGCCGTCGTCATCGCCGTGATCGGGTTGGCTGTCACTCTGGCCATCGGCGGTCAAAAGGGCGATAGCGAGGGGCGCGAGTGGCTCAGATCCGCCTGGGGTTTCGCCAAGCAGATCCTGCCCCTCCTGCTCGCAGGAGTGATCGTGGCCGGGCTCTTCCTCGGACGGCCGGGGAGCGAGGGCTTGATTCCCAACGCCTGGATCGAGCAGGCTGTTGGCGGCAATTCGCTTGGCGCCAATCTCTTCGCCTCCGTAGCGGGGGCGCTGATGTATTTTGCGACTCTCACGGAGGTTCCCATACTTGAAGGGTTGCTTGATGCGGGGATGGGGCAGGGACCCGCCCTTGCATTGCTGCTTGCGGGACCGGCGTTGAGTCTGCCCAACATGCTCGTCATCCGCAGTGTCCTCGGAACGAAGAAGACGCTGGTCTACGTCTGCTTGGTGGTCGTCATGGCGACATTGAGCGGACTGATCTACGGTGCTTTGGTGTTCTAGACGATGCATGAGCTTTTCGGTCAAAAGGTCGTATCAGTACGCGTTTTCAGCATACATCTCGGTATTTTAATCTGGAGCGTCGTGGACGCTTCAACTGAGGAGAGGGATCGATGAAGAAGATCGAGATTCTGGGCACGGGCTGCCCAAGGTGCCAGAAGCTGGCAGATAACGCGACGCGTGCTGCCGAGCAGCTCGGCGTAGAATTTACTGTCGAGAAGGTGACCAAAATCGACGAGATCGTCGCCCATGGTGTGTTGTCGACCCCCGCGTTGGTGATCGACGGTAAGATCGTCGTCTCCGGGCGGGTCGCGACGCCGGAGGAGATCGTAGGGCTCCTCGACTGACCAGCTGCTGCCATCGCGTTCTGCGCGTGGCGGCGGCCAACGCTCCGGGCTGCGAGAGCGACCTCTCGGTACCGGACTCAATGCCAGTGGGAGTCGCTAGATGCTCCCCTCTGATGGAGAAACGACCACCATGTTACGACATTCGACAAACACATTCTTTATTGTTATCTCCGCGATTGTTCTATTCGTTGTTGCGACTCTCAGCCTGATGACACCAGACATCGCTTCGAGCGGCGATCCCGATGGCCAGGCTGGCGCAAAGCAGTACTTCGCGGTGTACTACCTTCATGGGGCACGACGCTGCCATACTTGTCTTACGATCGAGGCCGAGGCCGAGAGCGCCCTGAAACGCTTCTACGCGGAGCAACTCGAGCGAGGCGAGATCAAGTGGCAGGTGCTAAATATGGAAACCAAGGAGAACCGCCATTTCGTCAAGGAGTTCTCGCTTGTGAGTAGCACGCTCGTTGTTGCTGAGATCAAGGATAGCAAGACGCTGCGTTTCGAAACGTTGCCAGATGTCTGGAAGTACTCGAGCGATTCACTGCGCTTCGCGAAGTATGTCAAGGAGACGATCGATAAGTTCATGGCCACAACGACATGAACGACTTTGTTCTCGGCCTGGGTACGGCGGCGTGGTTGGGCGTGCTCACTTCGATCAGCCCCTGCCCGCTGGCGACAAACATCGCCGCTATATCCTACCTGGGGCGTGAGGTATCGACACCGAAAAGCATCGTGCTCTCTGGAGTGGCCTACACCGCCGGGCGCAGCGCGGCTTATCTTGCGCTGGCGAGCATCATCCTAGCGGGCCTACTCTCGATGCCGGACGCCTCGATGGGGCTTCAGAGTCTGATGAACAATGCGCTCGGCCCGTTACTCGTCATTGTCGGCATTTTTCTCCTCGGCGTCATCCCGCTTCCTGCCATCAGTTTCGGTCACGCCGGCGAGCGTGGCCAGGCTTGGGCGGCGAAAAAAGGCAAGCTGGGTGCCGCGCTGCTCGGCGGGCTTTTTGCGCTCTCCTTTTGTCCCTTCTCAGCAGCGCTCTTCTTCGGGTCCTTGATTCCGCTCTCACTCTCGCAGAGGTCCTGGGTGCTGATGCCCGCTCTTTTCGGGATCGGCACGGCGGCGCCCGTCGTCGCGTTTGCTCTCGTATTGGGCTATGGCTCTCACTCGCTGGCCAAGAGCTTCGATCGCATCAAGACCTTCGAGACCTGGTCGCGTCGTGTCACCGCAGTTGTCTTCATCGCCATCGGCGTCTACATGATTTGTTGAAGCGGCGGATGCAGAGAAAGGGAGTGATTCTATGGCGAAGCCGCTGTCGCCTTGTCAGTGAAGGATCGTAGCGAGGAGGTGCGAGTGCGAGTCGAGATGGCCCCGAATCGGTTTTTCGGGAAGCGCACGTGTGACTCTTGGTGGGGGCTATTGGCCAGCTTTCTGTCGGTTGCGCGAGAAAATCGGTGATCTTCGGAGGACGTGAGCGGGAGCTGGCGACGCTCAATGTCGCTCTTGCTGAAGACCGTCGAGTGCTTATCTACGGTTCCTTTGGAATGGGTCGTAGCTCTCTCGTACGGCGTTTCGCTGAGCTTCACAAGGCACGTTATCTCTTCGCGCGCACGAGCATGAAGGATGGTTCTCATCGGGCCTGCCGCAAACTTTTTGATGCTTTCGTAAGTTCTCTGCCGGTATCGAGACGACCACGCGTGAGTCCGATCAGATTTGGGCAGTGCCGGGCCGAGCTGCTTGGCTTGTGCACCCGCCACCAGGGTCAGATTCTCGTTTTACTGGACGACCTTTGCCGGGCTTCCTCGCCGGTTCGAATATTGATCCAAGATCTGATTCGCGTTGAGACCTTACGCTTAGTGGTTATTCCGGATCCATCGCTGCCTGAGCGTGACCGAAGTCGCCTTGAAGCTTGGCTCTACCCCCTATGCCGCCTTGAGCTTCGTCGCCTGGGGCGTACGGAAAGTGAGACGTTCTTCCGTCTTGTCGCCGAACAGGCGTGTCAAACTTTCTCTGATGCTGAGCTACGCGCCATGCGAGATCGCAGCGGCGGTTACCCCTTGCTGATGATGCAGGAGGCGCGACTTCACTTGTCCTTTCCTCACAATAGAGCTCCGGAGGGTTCGTGAGCTGTTTGGGTGAGATCTCAAAAAGGATGGACGCATGGCGCGCATCGAACGACCGGCCGCGGGACAGGAAGAGCATCGCTGATCGAATGTCTGTTGAAGATACTGTGCTCACATGGTTCCGGAACCCGGTGGGGGATAAGCATTGAAGGCCCGGGTGCTCTTGATCGACAATTACGACTCCTTCACCTTCAATCTCGTGCAGGCGCTCCGCGTAATAGGCGCAGAGGTGAGTGTGCGGCGCAACGAC
>CAYSMT010000330.1:0-4209 GCA_964432135.1 uncultured Acidobacteriota bacterium | reverse complement strand
CCGGGATAGCTACCTTGTTATACTCGCCGGGAAAGGCCGGCGCACTGACGCCATCATAGCGCGGCCAGGAGATCTCGAAAATGCCTTCGATGAGGTTCTCCTCGACGACCCCCTCGAAGCGTTGACCGTCTTGATTGAGGCTCTCCCTCGTAACCCATTCGCCCAAGGTACGCAGCGTGACCTTTAGCTTCATTGAGCTCAATTCGGTGAAGTTTGGAATAGCCACCTTAACGCGACCAAAGATCATCGTGTCGAGATCCCCTCGCTCGACTCGCTCAAGGATGCTTTCGTCCGCAAGCCAGGTAACGATCCCCGTCGATGCCTCCGTGCGAAGCACGTGGTGGCTGGTGCGATCGACCCAGATCTTGGTTTTGAGACCCAGACCACGATCGAGCACCTCAAAAACGAGACTGTCAAACTTTTTGCCGAGAAGAATGATGGTCTCACGGCCAACACGCGTGATCGTTTTCTCGTGGATCTCGAAACGAATCGGCTCGAAGGCCTTGTAGCTCAGCTTCGAACCCATTCTTTCGTCAATCTGTGTGACGAAAAGAGTGTAATCTACCTCGTCCTCCACAATTACTTCAGCTTCGAGCATTAGCTCGCGCTTGACCTCGCCCGATTCCGTAAGCTCCTGCGCCTTTCCATCGATGAAGCGAATTCTGCGTTTTTGTGTATCGCTTCCGCGAGCCAGTTCAAACTTCAGCGAACGAGGACGGGAGGAACTCTCTCCCCAGCGCATGGTGCTCTCTACTCGAACGTCGAAGGGCTGACCGAGGGCTGTCAGCTTGAGCTCGAGCTTGGAACGACTCTCACGTTCCGCGCTGTCTTCTGACCTCGCGGGAAAGCGCTCGGTCAAGCTATAGCCGATGAGTTTGCCGTTCATCTCGACCGCATACCAGATCCGTTCGGCCGGATCCGATGCTGCTAATACACCTCCCGCGATCAGTGCGACCGCTAGTACCAAAAGAACCGCACGCCACCACTTCGCCCGCATCATAACCTCCGCTCGTCCGGGCATTGCCGTCAGACACTTCGACTCTACGACTCACTAAGCCAACCTTTGCGACCACCCGACCGCAAGGCACGACCGTTGGCAGGCCCGCGTGGTGCTCTCGCCGGCCTGGCGATAGCATGAGTCTCTATCCGGGCTCAGCAGCAAAACCGCTTCCACCAAGGAGATGCTCATGTCCTTGAATGACTCATCCTGGCACAGAGGAACTCTCGCGCGAGTTCTCTGCCTCGCCTTCCTGGCCGCCCTTCCCGCCTTCGCCACTAGCACCGACTCACCAGAGGCCACCGCAACGCAGAAGAAGCTACCCCCCCTGATCGACCGCGAAGTCTTTTTCGGTGACCCTTTGATCGCAGGCGCCCAGATCTCACCCGATGGAAAGTGGATCTCCTTCCTCAAGCCCAACCACAACGTGATGAACATCTGGATCAAAGGGCTAAACGAACCCTTTGATAGCGCACGGCCGATCACAGCAGATTCCAAGCGTCCCGTGCGCGCCTACTTTTGGAGCCGCGACAGCCGCTTCGTGCTCTACCTCCAAGACAAGGGCGGCAATGAAAACTACCACATCTACGCCGTCGACCCAAAGGGTAAAGCCGCTGCTAATGGCGTCCCCACAGCCCGGGATCTCACGCCCTACGAGAAGGTACGTGTGAGGATCAATAGCCTGCCAAAGAATGCGCCGGGCACGATAATCGTTGGCATCAATGATCGCGATCCGTCCTACCACGACATGTACAAGCTCGACATCGCAACAGGCGAGCGCACGCTTCTTGTCCAAAACGATGCCGGATACGCCGGCTGGCTCACTGACCTCAAGGGAGAGGTTCGTCTCGCAATGAGGATGACCGATGAAGCGGGCGTCGAGATCCTCGAGCTGCAGAAGGAAGGGCCGGCGAAAGTCATCTATAGCTGTGCTTTCGAGGAGAGCTGCGCACCGATTCGCTTCCACAAGGACAGTCGGCGAATCTACTTGACGAGCAACAAAGGGCCGAAAGTCGACCTCATCCGGCTGATGCTGCTCGACCCCGAAACAGGCAAGACCGAACTCGTTGAGTCGGACCCGGAAAATGAGGTCGACTTCGGTGGCGCCATCTTCTCTCAACTCAGTGACGAGCTGATCGCAACGGCCTACATCGGAGACCGCAAGCGAATCTATCCGCGTTCGAAGCGCTTCGCTCGTAACCTAAAGTTTCTCGAGCGCGAGCTTCCCAACGGCGAGATCAGCATCATCTCGACTAGCGCTGACGAGTCGCTCACGCTCGTCTCCGTCAGCCAGGACGTCAACCCCGGTGCTGTCTACCTTTTCAACAGCAAAAAGCGCAAGCTGCGCAAGCTCTATGACTCGAGACTTGAGCTGCCCGTCGATGAGCTCGCCTCGATGCGTTCGCTGCGCTACAAAACCCGCGACGGAGCGAGCATCCCTGCCTACCTTACACTGCCAGAGGGCATCCCGGCGAAAAAGCTTCCGACCGTGATCTTTCCCCACGGTGGACCATGGGCCCGAGACCACTGGGGTTACAACAGCCTAGCCCAGTTCCTCGCTAATCGCGGCTATGCCGTACTTCAGCCCAATTTCCGCGGATCGACTGGTTACGGGAAGCGGCACCTCAACGCTGGTAATAACGGCTGGGGGACGGGGATCATGCAGCACGATCTGAGCGACGCGGTGAAGTACCTCGTCGATCAGGGCATCGCAGATCCCAAACGTATGGGCATCATGGGTGGCTCATATGGTGGGTACGCCACCTTAGCGGGCGTCGCTTTCACACCGGACATTTATGCGGCGGGGGTCTCGATTGTGGGCCCGTCGAACATCATCACGCTTTTCGAATCCATCCCACCCTACTGGAAACCGATCCGCAAGATGTTCCTCATGCGCGTCGGCGATCCGGACGACCCGAAAGACCACGAGCGCCTCGTCGCCCAGTCGCCCTTCTACCACGCCAAGCAGATCAAAGCACCGCTGCTCGTAATCCAGGGCGCGAATGATCCACGTGTCAAGAAGGCCGAGTCAGATCAGATCGTTGTCGCGCTGCGGGATCTCGACCGGCATGTCGAGTATCTCGTCGCCCCTGATGAGGGCCATGGCTTCCAGGGCAAGGAGAACCGCATAGCGATGTTCGCGGTGATCGAGCGTTTCCTGGCTGAGCAGCTTGGTGGGCGCTACCAGAAAAATGCTCCCACGGAGATCGCGGCACGCATCAAGAAACTTCAGGTTGATGTCAAGACGGTCGAGATGCCTCGCAGCGTACCTGGCATCGAAGCCGCAAAACGGACAGCTCTGCCGACCCCTGTCGAGGGCGCCATGCGCCTCCTCGACCAGCACTTCAGCACGATCTTCGTGCTCCCTGATGGACGGGAGATGAAGATCGAGAGCGACCGCAGCGTCACCCCTGCCAAGCACGGCGAGGCAGCAGCCTGGCAGATCGAAATCTCAGCGACGAGCCCGACAGGGGACGGGCACGACATCTACCTGCTCGACGCGGCGACGCTCCGGCCTCTTCGCCGTTCGGCCCAGAAGGGACCGATGAGCATCGAGCTTCTTTTCTCCGAGGACAAAGTCACAGGAACGATCAAGACTCCGGGAGGCAACATTCCCGTCGACACCAAGCTCGAAGCCCCGGTCTTCGGTGATGACGCAGCCCTCACGGCGGTACTCGCAAGTCTTCCCCTCGCGACGAACTATAGCTCCAGCCTGCGCGTTTTCGACCTCCGGGCTCAAAAGACCAGGCCCTGGATGCTGAAAGTTCTCGGCACCGAGAAGCTCAGCGTACCCGCTGGGGAGTTCATGACCTTCAAGCTGAGCCTTTCGCCTCTCGACGGCGGAAAAGATTCGAGTACCTTCTGGGTCAACCTGGACGCGCCGCGGATGGTCATCCGCTACGAAACCGAGATCGAAACTCCTCGTGGCAACATCAAAGTACATGGTGAGCTACAGACCTTCGAGGCCCCCTGATCCGGAGTCTCTCACAGCCGCCAATAGCGCACGGAAGCTCCGTAGCCACCGGGCGCGTGACGAGCCCACATTCCTGTTAGAATCACATGCCGGTTCAGGATCGGGCCGGGTGGTCGGAACCCGCTATAATTATCCTGAGGAGTTCCCGTGGCGCGCAAGAAAGTCGTCTACGACGAGGATGCGATCCAGACCCTCGACGCGCTCGAGCATATTCGAATTCGGACCGGGATGTACATCG
>CAYSMT010000329.1:0-4216 GCA_964432135.1 uncultured Acidobacteriota bacterium | reverse complement strand
CATTCTCGAGCAGGGCGGATTCCGCCCGCGGGCGAGCGAGCCGTCGTGCGCCGGTTGATCTTCATGCTGCTCCTTGTGCTGGTGCCCGCGAGCGCCCGCGGTGCCACCCCAGCAGCACCGGGACCAACACCCCTGTCCGAAGACGCCGTCGCCATCATCAAGGACGAAGGTATCGAGGCACGTCTGGTCAATGGGCGACAGATCCTCCTCGCCGTGCGACCGGAAAAAGGGGATGGTTACATCTCGCTGGCGCGACGCTTGTGCCGGGACGAGAAGTCCTGGCCCGCACTGCAAGCCGCCAATAACGGTCAGGAGGTCGTACTTGGCCGCAGCGTACTCGTGCCCTGGGATCTGATGCGCGAAGAGTTTCGTTACCTAGCCCTCTTGACCCTCTTCCCGGAGGATCAGCCCTCCGCTTCCGGTTGGGCCCATTATCCCGACAAGACACGCGTCGAGACTTTCGGAGAGGGCTTTTGGCAAGTCGCGCTGTGGTTCACGGGCGAAGGAGAGAACTGGGAAGCTATCGCGCTCGCCAATGGCGTGGCCGGCCCGGAGCTACCACCAGGGCGCAAGATCACGATTCCGACGGAGCTATTGCGACCCATCTTCCATCGCGTCGACCGCTCGGACGACGGCCTGCTCAGCTATCACGAAGACGACCAGGGTCCCTACGCAGCCTACCGGCTGAAGAGGAAAGAGGCGCTGTACTCTGCCGTCGTGCTGCACTTCACCGATCTGCTCGACCCGAAGGATGTCACAGACGCCGCCAAGCAGATCGCGCGACGCAGCGGCATCCGCGATGTGCGCAAGATCCCCGTCGGCAAGCGGATTAAGATCCCGCTCGAGATGCTCTCCTCCGGTGCGTTGCCAGCCAATCACCCGCAGCGAATTCTCGCACGACTGAGCGCGGCGGAGCTGGCGGGGCTCGCGTTACCCGCACCGGCACGCTCGCTCGAAGGCGTGCACATTTTGATCGACCCGGGACACGGCGGGAAAGACCTCGGCGCGATCCACAACGGCATCTGGGAAAGCGACTACGTCTACGATGTGGCCTGCCGGCTCAAGCGTCGGCTCGAGAAGAAGACGGCGGCCCGGGTCCATCTGCTCGTCCGCGACGAGCAGTACAAGGCGCGAGTTTTCGACGCGGCCAAGCTGAAGAAAAACCGCAAGGAGGTCATCGCGACCCACCCGACTCACCGCATCACCGGTGGGTCGAGCACCAAGATGGGCGTCAACCTCCGCTGGTACCTTGCGAACGCGATCTTCCGCAAGCTCATCAAGCAGAAGGTGCCCCGAGACAAGATCGTTTTCATCAGCTTGCACGCGGATTCGCTGCACAAATCGCTGCGCGGGGCGATGGTCTACATTCCCGGCGAGCGCTTCCGCCGCGGACACTACGGCGTGCATCGCGGGGCTTACCGCCGCTACGCCGAGGTCAAGTCCGCACGACGCGTGTCCTTCACTCGCAAACAACGGCTGCGCGACGAGGCGGTCTCCCAGCGCCTCGCCAAAGCCATTTTGGCGGGATATCGGGCCGAGAAGCTACCGATCCACACCGACCGGCCGATCCGCAACCACGTGCGTCGCAGTCGACGGCGGCGCTGGGTACCAGCGGTGATCCGCGGAAACCTCGTTCCAGCCAAGCTGCTGCTCGAGACGGTCAATATCGGCAACAGCAAGGACGCGAAGCTGCTTGCGGATCCTGCGGGACGCGAACGCATCGCCCACGCCGTCGTCCGGGGGTTGCGCGCCTTCTACGAGTAACCGTCAGGAGGGCGCGAGCCCCAGTGAGATGCCACAATGGCTCCATGCTGAGATCACGACGACCTCTCCGTGCCGCCGGCCTCTTTCTGTCCATGTTGAGCCTCGTCCTGGCTGCGCCAACGACGCCGGCGCGCACCAGGCGTAACACCGCAACGCCAACGACGGTGCCCGTTTGCTTCGAGGACTGGTGGCGCATCGAGATCAAACGCATCGCCTCTCTTGTGGACGACGCCGAGGCACTGCTACCGCTGCGCGTGATCGAGCGGCTCATGCCGAGTGCGACCGATCCCTTCGCCATCGCCGATGCGCTCGACGAAGTTCGGGCAGCTCAGGGGATCCATCCCCTCATCGCCGCGGAAATCGACATCCGCCTTGTCGAGTGGGACTTGCGGCGCGGCCAGATCGACAGCGCCCGAGCACGCCTCCGGCGCCTGGGTGTGGTGACGCATTACGAGATCGCCGGGCCCTTTCCGAATCTCGTAGCCGCTCGCGGCGCCCTGGAGACCCTGGACACGCCGGAGGGCCGGTCAACCCTGCGCCCGATCGATCTTGGCCCCGACGGCATCCTGCCCTTGCAGGGACTGATTCATCCCGCGAGCCGCGGCTTTGCCATCGCGAGCTTCATCGTGGAGGCACCGACCACGCTGCAGGCTGCCCTGCGCTTCGGCGCCGACGACCGTGCCGAGCTCTGGCTCGATCAAGCGCGCATTGCTGCCCCTCAAGGCGCGCACGACCTCGCCTTCGATCAGCACGCAGCGCCCCTAACGCTCCCTGCGGGGCGTCATCGCGTCACTTTCATCGTCGCGCAAGAAACGGGCGCATTCAGCCTTTTCGCGCGACTCACGGCACGCGACGGCGGCACGATCGACGACCTGCGCGTACTCGGCGCGGGAGCGATGGTGGGCCCGAAGGAGGGCGTATCCCCTCCGCACAGGAGTGGCCGCATCCGCAAGCGCAACGCCCGCGCGGAAGAGGTCGTGACGCTGGCTCAGCAGCTCGCGATGCAGGCAAAGCGTCGGCCGGTCCTCGCCGCTCAGCTCGCCCTCGACCGCAGCCTGCGCCAGCTTCCCGACCGCGAGCACACCGAATCCCTCGCCGCGATACGCAAGCTCGCCGCCGAATGGCCGCTCAACCGCGACCTGCTCTGGGCACGGGCGCTGATGGAGAGCGATGCCGCCTTCGAGCGCAAGAGCTATGAGAAGCTGCTCGCGTTCACGCCTCATCATCCGGCTGTGTTGCGCCTGCTCTCCCACTTTCACCTCGGCTATGGCCAAGAGGATCGTGCCAGGGAGTACGTGCTGCGCGCGCGCTCCGACTGCCCCAACGACCCCTACCTCAATGGCTGGGCGGCCATCTCAAGTGACGCGAACGGCTTCCCCCTCGGCGCTATCGCGGCGCTGCGCCACCTCGTCGAGGTGGCGCCTCACCAGCCGACCCTGGCCGAGCGCCTCGCCTCCCTCAGCGCGCGCGAGGGTCTCGTCCAAAGCGCGATTCCCGCCTTCGAGCGGGCCCTCGAACTCAACCAAAGCGATGGGGCAACGCGCGACGAGCTGCTCTCCTTGCTGGCCCTTTCGGGCCACGATGAGCGCGTTCGCAAGCTACTCGATGAAGCGATCGCCCTCGAACCACTCGCCATCGCCTGGAGGGTGCGCCTGGCGCGCCTCGACCTGCGCGCGGGTCGCACAGCCCAAGCCCAAGAGCAGATCGCCGCGGCGCGAGCGCTCGCGCCGGAGCTCCCATCGCTGCGGATTCTCGAGGGAGAAGCTTTGCTCGCCGTTGGCGAGCGAAGTGCCGCCGCCGCAAGTTGGCGTGCGGCCGTCGAAGACGGCAGCGTGGCCACGGATCTCAACGAACGCCTTGCTGCGCTGACCGGGAGCGAAGACGCCTTCGGCCCAGAGTGGGCCGTTTCCCTCGACGAGGCGCGGGAGATCCTCTCACAACACGCCAGCGAGGTCGCGGGGGATCCTCCCGTCATCATCGCCAGCCGAAGCGACGCCGTGCGCGTACGGGAAAATGGGCTTTCGACCAAGTACAAACAAATCATCATGAGCGTGCGTCACCCGGAGCAAGGAACCTTCGCGCGTTCATTTAGCGTGAGCTACTCGCCGCGCCTCGAACGCGTGACGATCCTCTCCGCCCGGCTACGACGCGCCGACGGCTCGATCATCCTCGCGGCACGCCGGGAAAGCTCGCTCCTTCCCGATCCCGAGCTTCGGATGTGGTACGACACGCGCATCATTCAGTTGAGCTTTCCGCGACTGATGGAGGGCGATCTGATCGACGTGCAGTATCGCGTCTCGGAGACGGGCTCCGTCAACCCGATCGGCGATGGCTACTTCGGCAGCGTCATCGTCTCGGGCCATAGCGTGCCGGTCCTCTCTTCGCGCCTCGTTCTCGCCGCGCCCCCGAGCCTCCCGCTGCGCTACCAACTCGTGAACTTCCCTTCTCCGCC
>CAYSMT010000328.1:0-4225 GCA_964432135.1 uncultured Acidobacteriota bacterium | reverse complement strand
AGCTCAGCGAATGTCCGTGCGCCTTAGCCCTGTCGGGGCCGCGATGGTGTTGCAATTCGCGGGGTCCACGGTGTTCGGAAGCGTGAGTTCGGCAAGTTGCCCCTTCGAGGTGACCGAGATCGACTGGCTGATCTGATCCCCCGCTTTGCTCGCCCGAAGTTCATAGGGATTGAAGGTGTTTACCCCGTCACGGCTGCGCGTCGACTCTCGCACGACGACGGAGCAGTGGCCCGTGCAGTCTGTCGTGCATTGTCCTTTGGAGGCGCCGTTTTTATCTCGCGTAGTGACAAGAACGCCCTCTACGTTGGCCCCATTACGGTCGACAACGTGAACCTTCAAAGTCCAGTCGAGCGAGAAGCTCTTGTTCTGCACGCCGCTACGAATAATGAAGACATCGTCTTTCGACGCCCCACCGCCAAAACTCAGATCAAGCACCGAAGGCGTCATCGGCCATGCGCCAGAGTTGGCCCAGTCGACGCGCACGGTAGCTGCACGGTAGCGATCTCCGGGAAGAAACTCGAGAGTGTTATCATGGAATACCTTGGATTGGTCGCGGGTCCCATGATCGAAATAACGCAGAATAGTGCCATTCGAGCGGAAGGTGTTGTCGTAGATCTCGACTCCTGAGCTGATCTGATCCTCGATGCCATCCAAGGTCACAGCATAGGCAGGTTCGAGGGTGCCGGTCGTCACGGCCTCCACCGTGTTGTTCCATATCTTGACATCGGTACAACCCCCCGATCGGTTGGTATCCGTACCCCGGGCACAGGTCAGGTGGATTCCAGTGGCGGAGTTGCGCTCGGAGGTATCGTCGATCGCGTCCGCGTGGACACGAATCGTGTTGTTGTAGACCTGCATATATTCCGTCGTGTAGCGCAGGCGTAAACCCTGTAGCACACCCGCCCCAGCGGAGTGCCCCGCGGGCCAGTAGTTGCAGTCCACATCGATCAAATTGTCATAGATCCTCGTGTAGGCCCCATTCTTCTGGAAGCGCGCTCCATCTAGCTGGATGCCTTCCTGTCCATCCCCGACGATTCGGTTGTGATGAATCTGCAGTGCCGGCGTATGGAAGCCATGGATTCCACCGGGGTTCGCGTAGAGTGCACCGTCGATATCAATGTAGTTATTGGCGATCTCCGAGCCATCGTTGCAACCGTTACCTTCACTGCCGTAGCCATAGATCATGATACCAGCCTGGGGAGAAGCGAGAATACGGTTGTTTGAGATCTCGAAGCGACCGGCGTGACGCTCGATCTTGATCGGCTCGCTGGAAAAACCATCCCGGCTCGACAAGACCGTCCCGTTGTGCGTGATCGTATTACCGACAATCCGATTGAGCGTTCCTGCCTGGCATGAGGAGCTCGCCGAGGACATGTAGATGCCGAAACTGTCGTAGCCCTGCACCGTGATCTCGATCTGCTCGACAAGAGTGTCGAAGGCACCGCTCACACGAACGGCGGTATCCCTTGCGCAGCCACTGGCGCCCCGACAGGCCGTGCTCTGGCGCACCTTACCGTTGCGAACAGTCACGTTGCGCACCGAGTTGATGTAAATACCACGGGTGTTACCGGCCCTCGAGGAGTCGAAGGTGATCGTATGACCGTCAAGGTCGAGGGTGATGCCGTCTCCCCTGATCGTGATGCAAGTGCCTGCCGACGAGAGATCCGTCGTCAATCGATAGGATGCTCCCGGTGTCGATAGGGTCTGACAGGACGAGATCAACGTCTGGCCTTGCGCCACAGACGCAAGCGCCGCAAAAACCAACCCCATGCACCCTAGAAACCTTGATCCCCCACGTTTCATCGCACCTCCGGAGAGTAAAATTGCCAGGGCACACAACTCCCCCGGTAAATAGCGGAAGAAAATGCAACAGATGTGCCAGATTCCATCAGAGAGCTCACCATAGGATCTCTCGCTCCGAAACGCCCCTTGCGTTCCTTCCGTCGGGTTAGAACAGGGCAATATGAACTAATGTGGACGCTATTTCGTACTTCCATGGTGCCTGGAAGCGCGGAGCTGGGGACTTCTATGACACCACCGCAAGGACAGCGCCAGAGCCGATTACATCTTCGGTAGTCGTAAGACAAAATCGCTCCCCGAGGTCCCTCGTGCCTCAACGGATTGCTCTGGTTCGAACGCTAGCTCGTCCGACCCGCTCGGACGCGAGCGAGTTCTTCCGGACCTAGCTCGCACTTGAAGTAGCGCTTTTTGCCCGAGCGCTCCCAAAGAATCTCATCAACCAACTCGAAAGCCACGGTGACATCGGCCCCAAGAAGCTTGCGCATTCCCGCGCGCAGCTCCTCAAAAGCTTGAGGAGGAGGAGGAGGCTCCCGTGTCACCAGAACCTGGTAGGAATCCAATGAGCGCTGGATGATCTGCACCTCGCCGATATCGCCGCGGGTGAAGACGTGGTAGGCGAAGGTGAGGCCAGAGTAGGCCGTCCCGTCGGGCCGGTAACCCTCATCGGCGACGCGACCCACGGCGGCACCCATGCGGACGAGCTCGCGCCCACATGGGCAAGACGCCTCGAGAGCGATACCCTTGTCACCGATATCATAGCGAATCAGGGGAAAGGCGGTGTTCGTCAGGTCCGTGACAAGGATTTCGCCCCTCTCTCCGGGTGGCACGGGAAGGTCGTCGGACCCAACGAACTCGACAATGGAAGTCTCCATGGCGATGTGTCGTCCCTCATGGGCTTCGCACTCGCAAGCCGTATGTCCAACCTCACGCGAGGCGTAGAGGTCGAAAACCGGGCAGTCGAAGACCTCTCGAAAGAGCTTGCGCCTCGTCGCCGACAGAGGTTCGCCAGTGGAAATCAAGCCATCAATCGGAGGCACGATCAAAGAATGTGATTTGATGAACTCCGCCAATGGCGCCAAGGAGTTGGGGAAAACCTTCAACAGAGAGGGACGATAGCGACAGAGTATCTCGTGTCCCGCGACGAGAGCCTCTTCAGCGTGAGAGCCGGCACAGAGCATCCTCTGGCCAAGCAATATGTGCTCCTTGATGCGCGTGCGTAGCGGCGGATTCTCAACGATGTCCATCAGAGCATGCCAAACAAGTAACATCCGACCGCCAGGACGCCGGCCCGCCCAGCGCTCGTGACGAAAGGCCAGACCGAGCTTGATATTGTAGCTCTCCTGATCTCGAAAGAGGGTCGCAGCGCGGATCGTCGTCCCTCCTGTCGTGAACTTCATCACCTGCTCGGGAGCGTGAAGCCCCGTGAGCAGATCATCTCTACACGTGAAGATCTCTGAGCGTGTCAACCGGGGCAGTAAGGTGAGATCTTCGGGGCTCTTGAAAGAATCCACCGTCAGTCCCCGCTCGCGGAATACACGGCGGTAATAGGGAGAGTGCTCGCTGGCGATCGCCAGCAGGCGCTGTAAACGCCGCCATTGCTCGTCAAGTAGACGCTGGCGTGACCAGTACTGGCTGCGCTCGAGTTGCGCTTCGTGGCGTAAAGCCGAACCCCGTCCCTCCCTGGAGAGCAACACCGGCCACACGAAACGCTTGAGCAGTGGGCTATACCAGCTCATGCCCCCCCTTCTGATCTCTCGCCGAGATCCCGCGCGAAGAGCGCGTCACTGCAAGACCTCGAAGGGATCCACCTGCGAAATAGCAAAGGGGAACTTGCCCGAGGGCGTCTCCTGAATCTCGTCGACAACTTCGATCTCGACCCGGGTATCCGCGCCAAGCGTATCCGCGCAAGCCTCAAGCAACCGGTGGCTAGTCTTGGGGCTCAACTCACCTTTGGGCACCATGCGAAAGATCACGCGTCCACGCTCGCTCTGGAGGAGCTGCCCGCGCGCGATCCCCGGCAACTTGGCCAGCAGGAGGATCGTCAACGCCGTACCCGCAACAACCCGGCCGTCGGCCGTTACGAGGAAGTCACTCGTCCTGCCCGTGACGGGAGCGAGCAGTGGCAGGCTGCGACCACAGGGGCAGCTCCCCTCCACGAGAGCACTGACATCTTCGATCTGGTAGCGCAAGAAGGGGGTCGCGTAATTCATTAGATCAGTGATGAGCAGCTTGCCTTGAGAACCCGGCGAAGCAAGGACCTCGACTTGCAATACATCCGCCGCGATGTGCATCGCGTGGTCGGCGCGCCGCCCACATTCGCTGGCAACCACCGAAACCTCACGACACCCGTAGCGATCGTAGACCGTGCAATGGAGGGTTTGCTCGATCAAACGGCGGCTTTCAGGCGTGAGCATCTCCGCGGAGG
>CAYSMT010000327.1:270-4226 GCA_964432135.1 uncultured Acidobacteriota bacterium | reverse complement strand
TTTAATCTTCGAAGAAGGCTTGTTGTGGACATCAGTCTTTTAACAAAGGCGAAGACCCCTCAGATCGCAAAATCTCTCGATGGAAACACGTGTCCGGTGGCCTTATATCACAGTATGTAGAAGAATATTTCAATTATCGGAGGAATTCGCATTTTTCATGTCCGGATTCGACATCAAAGCATCAACTGCCTTGATTTTCCTGCTAATAGCGATAGCTTCGCTTTGCGGGTCTCCGATTATTGCGCGCGTCGTGTTAAGGCGTTCGCGCCAATGCCCCAAGCTGCCACATCAGGAAGAGATGAGCGTCACTGGCGGTTTCGACCGCCTGAGCAAAGGGTCGATCAGTCTGTTTCTCAGCGGGATCGAAATAACGCAGCAATACCGGTAGCCCGGAGCTACTGCGGGCCTGGAGAACTGCCGCCAACTTGAATCCGTGCACCGCCGACATGCGCGTGCCGATCGCCCCGGTCAGGCAAAAGACCGCAGGATAGCGTGTCCCTCTCACGACATGATGATAGGGGGACAGGGCGAGGATCGCGGCGAAGTCCTCTGCATTTTTGACGCGGCCGAATTCGTCAGACCATAGGGCCGCATTTTCGAAGCTCTCGTAGCGCACCATGTCGAACATCGGTGCGCCGAAGATAGCGGCTTTGGCGAGCTCCGGCCGTTGGTTGATCGCTGCGCCGACGATGAGCCCACCAGCACCGTTGCCTTCGAAGGCCAGGGTTTTCGGGCTGCAATAGCCCTCCGCAACGAGCCAGTCGGCGGCTGCGATGAAGTCATCCACGGCGACCTGCTTGTGGCGTCCCTTGGCGGCGTCGTGCCACTTCTTGCCGAACTCGCCACCGCCGCGCAGGTTGGGGATGGCGAACATACCCCCCCCGTCCAGCCAGGTAACGGCCGAAACGGAAAAGTGGGGCGTCAGGCTGACGCCAAAGTTGCCATAGCCAGAGAGGACCGTGCGGGTCGTTCCGTCGAGTCGCGCTCCCTTGCGATGTACGACGAAGATTGGCACGCGCGTACCGTCCTTTGAACGGTACCAGCGTTGCTGCACGTTGTATTTGTCGGGGTCGACGGGGATCTCAGGCTGGGCCCAGATCGAGCGCAGTCCGCTGCGCGTATCGTAACGATAGATCGTCGGGGGACGATGGAAGGACTCGAAGGTGAAGTAAGCGACCGGATGGTCCCAGTGTCCGCCGGCTGCACTCACAGAGCCGATGCCTTCGAAACGAATCTCACCGAGCTTCTTGCCTTCGGCTGAGAAGCGGACGATGCGGGATTTTACGTCTTCAAGATAGCGTAGGAAGAGCTGGCCCCCCGCGAGTGTCATCGACTCAAGAACCTCGCCACGCCGTGCCGGGACCAGTTCGCGCCAGTGTTTGCGGGAGAGTCGGTCGAGGCTCGTGACGAGCACCCGGCCCCAAGGCGCCTTCCAGTCGGTGGCAAGGTAGAGTTGCCCGCCGCCGATGGCGCCAACGAAAGTGCCGTCAATGTCCTCGGCAATCGTCGTGGTGCTGTTCCTGGCGGTGTTGTAGAGGTAGAGCGAGGATCGGCTCGAGGAGCCGCTGCTGACCACGAGCAGGAGATGACGGCCATCGGTAGATAAACTCAGCCGGACGGATTGTCCCTTAGACAGCTCGATACTGGGAATCGGCCGATCCGAGCGCTTCGTGTCGCCGACCTGGTGAAGTAGGACATGGCTCCGCTCGTCCTTTCGTGTCGCATAGTAGAGCTCATGGCCGTCCGGTGAGAGATCGGCGTCGAGGTAACGAGCTGCGGGGAGCGTATCAGGGAGGTCCTTACGGCGGTCGACATCGAAGAGCCGCACGGTTGCCAGCTTCTTCCCTCCCTCGCGCACGAGGTAGGCGATGCGTCGCCCGTCATGGGAGACGCTGACCAGCCTGACGCTCGTCTTGTGATCTTCAGACCAGGGGAGCGGATCGACGAGGGTGATGTCCTCGTTCTCGTCGTTCACGCGCATCGCGATCACGGCCTGGTCGGTCATGGCCGTGTGTTTCATAAAGAAAGTACGGCCTCCGGCAGGAAGCGGGTTGTAGTAGCTGTCGTGGTAGAGCAGGCGGGTCAGCCGCTCGCGCATCTCGTCCCGGCCTGGGAGAGACCGCAGGATGGCATCCGTATAGTTGTTCTGGGCCTCGATCCAGGCACGAGTCTCCGGGCTGTCTGTTTTCTCAAGCCAGCGATAAGGGTCATGGACCGCGACGCCATGGATCGTTTCAACGGTGTCATCGACGCGTGTTTCCGGAGGCGATGGAAGCTCCGGGCTGGGATGGCAGCTTCCACAGGCCGGCAGCCACAGGCAAGCGGTCAGGGCCGCGCCCGCGCTCAAGGCAGCCGTCAGCGGGTGACGTGTCCGAGTCTGTGGCACGACAGGTCTCCTTCGAAAACGACGCGGAGTCTAACCCCTCTTACTGCAAACAAGATATCGGCCCGAAGCGCTTGGAGGAAAGGTCCTTGTGTCTCGTGGGCCTAGCGAGGCGTCGAGTGGTTCGCCAGGGTCTGCGTACGGGAGTTTGCCGGCAGGCCAGGATCGGGTCCACAATTCGCGATCAGTCCCTGGGTCATCTTCTGTAAAGACTGCGGAAGCCGCAAAATGTCACGCCGTTGGCTCGCAGCGAGGTTACTCGGGATCTGAGCACAGCGTGAGGGAAAGCCCATGCCGGACGATCCACGAAATCCGTCAGAGATGCACTACGAAGAGAGCTTTTGCGTGCGTTCCTACGAGATCGACGCCGCGACCCGGGCTCGGGTGCGCACGCTAACGAACTACCTTCAGGAGGTCGCCGGCCGCCACGCAGCGCTCTTGGGAGCGTCCCTCGAGCACCTCCAGAGCGAAAATCGAACTTGGATGCTCGTTCGCCTGCACCTCGAGATGGTGGCTTGGCCGCGTTGGCGTGATCGCATTTGCATCGAGACCTGGCCCTCGGGCGCAGAATCGGTCGTCGCTACGAGAGACTTCGAAATCTACGATGCGGCTGGCGAGAAAATTGGTGTCGCGACGAGCGCTTGGATGGTGGTCGACATGCGTCGTCGTCGAGCCGTTCGGCTGCCCCAGGCCATCCTCGATCTTCCGCGTTGCAGGCGTTCTCGGGCTCTCGTGGATGAGTTTCGGAAACTGCCTGCGATCGATACCCCCGATCTCGCGTTGCATTTTGAGCTGCGACGCAGCGAGGTGGACCTAAACCTTCATGCGAATCAGTCGGCGTATGTGGATTGGGCCGTCAACGCCGTGCCAGAGATGACCTGGCGCACGCGCCACCTGACGGGGCTCGAGATCGCTTTTCTCGCCGAGGCTCGCCAAGATGATCGCGTTCGTTCGGAAATGCAGGATGCCGGCGAGGGTGTCTTTCTCCACCGCCTCGTCCGAGAGCGCGATGGCCGAGAGCTTGCGCGGATGCGCACGCGCTGGGAGGACGGCACTCCGGGCTAGAGAACGATGCGATGGGTTTCCGGGGGAGGAGAGACGCGCGAAACGCCTGAGCGGGCTTGAAGATCCGAGGCCGGGTGCACTGGAATTCCCCGATGGAATGTTCCGGCCTCAGTGTGTGGTCAGGAGCTTGACCTCATCAGGCAAAAAGTAGAAAAGGGTGGCGCCGCTTGCTTCTCCTCCTCCCGGAAAGGGGTGCTGCTTTTCGAGCCCAGAGATGGACCGCGAACTTGGTGCTGCTTCGACGCGTTGGGCCGGAGGATCTGCGTCGCGCCGCTGCCGGTTCTTCCTGCCACCGACGCGCTCAAGGGAGGTGGGGCGCGCCGGGGCGGATCCACGGTGGGTCTCAATAGCCTTGCAGATGCATTTCAGCATTCGGAATCGGCGGTCGGAACTTGCCAGGGACGAAGGAACCAGAAGTTGGGGTGAAGTGCCTTTTATTGGGGCAGGAGGATGCGTAGCTCCGCGCCGCCGGAGGGCAGGTTGCGCGCTTGGGCCCGGCCCCCATGAG
>CAYSMT010000327.1:0-260 GCA_964432135.1 uncultured Acidobacteriota bacterium | reverse complement strand
CATTGTCTCTGTTGATCGCCTCGCAATGGCCGCCATGAGCTTCGGCGATTCGGGAGACGATAAACAGGCCGAGTCCCGTCGATCCGGCTTTGATAGAAAAGTCTTTGACAACGACCCTCGAGCGGGAGAAGGCCTCTTCCGGTGCGAAAGACTGGAAGCCCGGTCCCGTGTCCCGGACGGCGAGTGCGAGCAGCGTCTTAGAAAGCTCGGCGAAAAGCTCGATCCGACCCCCGGGTGGTGTTGCGGAGATCGCATTGGCG
>CAYSMT010000326.1:0-4227 GCA_964432135.1 uncultured Acidobacteriota bacterium | reverse complement strand
TCATCCCGTCGCGGATCATCGTCTCCAGAGCCCGCAGGTCGGTGAGTAGCTTCTTCATGAAGCTGCGCAAGCCCTGACCCCGTAGATCACCGTTGACGTCTTGATCACCCATCGAAAAACCCCCTTCTCACCGTCACCGGAGCTCCACCATCACCGCCACAAAAAAGCCCATCCGGCACGCTCTGGCTGCAAGCCCTCACGCGCTAAAAGCTACCGCAAAAGGTGGTCCCGGGGGAAATTCCCGATCTCACCGGCTCTCGAAGCGCGGAACGCTTTTCCTCGGAATGGCTCCACTCCAGCCGGCAGGAGTCAGGCGCTGACAGCCAGAGCGCTCTTGACAACACGGACAAGTGCGTCCGGCTCAAAGGGCTTGGCGAGCGCCGCAACAAAGCCTGCCGCCGCCGGCTCAGCCATGACGGGATCGTCGGAATAACCGCTGATGACCACAACACGCAAGCGCGGATCCTCTTCGAGCAGGAGAGCCGTCGCCTCCTTGCCCCCCATCCCACCAGGCACGGTTAGATCCATCAACACGAGATCGAAGGGCTGTCCCTCGTCGCGAGCCCGTTGGACGAACGAGATGGCCTCGACGCCATCCGCCACAACCGCGACGTCATAACCGACACCCCGAAGGATCTTGCACACGATGGCTCGCACACCCTCCTCGTCGTCCATCACGAGCACGCGACCGCTTCCCCCAGTCGGTCGTTTCCGCGACGTATCCACTTCTCGCGGCAACGCTTGAGCCGCCTCGAGGCGAATACGAAATACCGTGCCGTGGCCTGCCCTCGACTCAACAGTGATCTGGCCGCCGTGCTTGCGCACGATCGAATGGACGATGGCCAGACCAAGACCGTGCCCGCGCTTCTTTGTGCTGAAGTAGGGGTCAAAGATCTTGGCGAGATGCGCCTCCAAGATACCCTCTCCCTCGTCACGCACTTCGATCAGCACATCGTCGCGCTCCGCCCCCTCCGCATCGCCGGGAAGGTTGCGCGCCGAGAGGTAGATCGTGCCACCACCGACCATGGCCTGACGCGCATTGATCAGAAGGTTGCTCAAGACCTGTTCCATTTGCCCGCGATCCGCATGGATAGGCCAAAGCTCGTCCGGAAGATCGAGGACGCAGCCCATCTCCGATCCACTCAGAGCGAGGGACGAGACGACCTCGAGCAGAGGTCGAACCGCCAGCGGTTCACGCCGGGGAACACCTCCTTTTGAAAAGGTCAGAAGTTGGCCGGTCAGCTTGTAGGCGCGACGCGAGGCCTCCGCTGCGTCGTGGACCATCCGATCATAGGGAGGATCGAGGGTGATGACATCCTGAAGCAGGCTGAGGTTGCCGATAAGCACCGTAAGTAAGTTATTGAAGTCATGCGCGATGCCGCCGGCGAGAACACCGAGAGACTCCAGCTTTTGCGCGCACATCGTCTCAGCAACGAGCTGACGGCGCGCCGTCACGTCACGCAGAACCCACACCTCGGCGATGCCGCGCGCGCCCTCCGGGCCGAGCGGAGCGACAGAGGCCTCGACCCAGCGCTCCTCGCCGTCTTTGCTCCGGAGGCGACCTTCCATCAGTCCCCCGGCGCGACCCACTCCCTCCGTTCCGGCGATGACGACGGCGAGTTCCTCTCGTCTCGCCCAATCGTCGCCCAGGATCTCCTCGAAGCGATGTCCCCGCGCCTCTTCCTCCTTCCACCCGGTGATACCTTCTGCCGACGGGTTGAACGAGATGACGCGACCCTCGGAATCGGTCGTCGCAACACCCTCGTGCAGGCCGCGCAGTGTGGTCGAGAGCCGCCGCTTTTCGGCGAGCAAGCTCTCCCGAGAGAGGCGCAGTTCCTCGGTCCGACCTTCGACCTCGGCTTTCAGGCGCCGTGCGTAGCGGCGTTCGAAGATGAACACCATCAAGCCGGCAACGAGCAACAAGCCCGCCGAAACGACGAGGAGCTGAAACCACGGTCGCTGCCAGAGAGGACCGAGCACGCGAATCTGCGCCGAACGCACGATTTCGCTTGGAAGCCCGTCGACATCGATCGCCTGAATCTCGAAGCGATAGCTCCCTCGAGGCAGACGATGAAAGCGGATCGTGCGGTCCAACAGCTCGGCCGGCGCGTTCCAATCCGCGTCGAGCCCAACCATTCTCGTTCGGAAGCGCACACGTCTCTCATCCTTGAAGGAGATCGCGCGCAAGCGAAGGAGGAGATCGTCGGCCCCACTGGAAAGGCACATCTGCTGGCCCAACGCGAGGGGAGATCCGCGGGATTCTGCCGCGGTAAGGGCCACCCGCGGAGGGTGCTCCGGACCACGGTCGAAAAGAGCCCTGTAAACCGACACACCCCGCTCCGTGCCGATCCAGATGTGGCCCTCGCGATCCTCACAACCCGCGGCGCGATTCGTCTCGCTGCCAGAGAGGCCCCGAGCAGGGGTCATATGCTCGAGACGACCCGCCACAACCCGGAACACTCCATCGTCCGTTCCGAACCAGAGCGCCCCGCTCCGATCGCGTAAGATGAAGTAGACAGCATGGTCAATGTGCGCCGCCGGCTCGGGGGGCGGGGCGAAGACGCCATCGACGAGCACGCGCGGGCCGGCCCGCGTTCCGAACCACAGCTCTCCAGCCGGATCTTGATAGACGGAATAGACACTGTTCTCCGCAGCGCTCCGCCCTCGGAGCCACCCGCTAACGCGACCGGAAGAGACAACGAGCACGCCGCGCGAGAAAGTCGGCGCATAGATCATTCCGCCGGAGGCCTCGAAGAGCCGGCGCGCGTAGATGCCCCGGGCCGGCATACCGTCGATAAGCTCGAAGCGTTCGCCGCGCAGACGCCAGATCCCCACGCCACACGCCCAGACGGTGCCTTCCTGATCCACAAGTATATCGGAGACCGAAGAACCCAGGCCTTCCTCGCGACCAAAGCTTCGCTGATGGCCATCAGGGTCGATGCGCAGGACGCCACCCTGGCTGACAGCCAACCACAACCGACCGTGAGCATCCTCGGTCATATTGAGGACCCTGGCATCAGCCGTCTCACGGGAGAAACGAAGTCGGCGCCTGGGCTGTCCCATGAAGGTCAGGCCGCCGTCATGGCCGAGGACGATCTCGCCGCTGCGCCTTTCGAATACGCATGAAACGTCGTCACTGAGCAATCCGTGCTCGCGAGCGAAGTTGGCGAAACGACGGCTGACGATCTTGCTCAGACCTCGAGATGAGGTGACCCAAATGTTCGCCTCGCTATCACGCAACAACGCGTTGGCCCCGGCGCCGACGAGACCAGAATCCGTATCCAAGCGTTCGAGACCCATCGCATCGTGGTAATAAAAAAGCTGTTCTTTGTCGCCAAAGTAGACACCGCCGTTCTCATCGGAGACCGCCGAAGTGCTCACCGCCCGCTCGAGAAGACCCGCGGGCAACCGACGCCGATAGCTCACGACGCCTGCGGCACTGATCCGCCCGATCCAGCCATCGCCGATAACCCACAAGGCCATTGCGTCACGAGCTGGCGTGAGGGCGTAGACCTCTCCCTGAGGAAGCTGCGGGCAGGTCGTGATTCGGCTGCCCGGATGATCTAGTGCGACACGTCGAAGGCCGACCTGCGTCGCGAGAAAAAGTTGAGATCCGAACAGAGCGAGCGCCCGGATGCTGACCTTACCACCTGATGCCGTGATATCGCGCACATGCCAGTGCTTCCCCGTCCAGTGGTAGAGTCGACCTCCGGAGCTGGCAACGTACACCTCGTGCTCCCCCTGAGCGTTGATACGCGCAACGAGACCCGTCGCGAGATGCGGCGCGCTCGCAGGGGGCGCGACGGGCAGGCTCTCCCAGCTCTGCCCATCCCGGTAAGACACGATGAAGGGAACGGTAGATGAGACGACCCAAATGTGCCCGTTCTCGTCCGCGACGACTTGTGAGTGGTCGTAGCGCGCGAGCCGGCCCGCGAAGTGCTGTGCCGTCCAGGCATGCCCGTCGTAGCTGACGATGCCTCCACGAGTTCCGAACCAGAGCAGACCGTCGGTATCCTGGGCTATCCCGCTGATCACCGACGATGGCAACCCATCGGCCTCGCTGTAGGTGTGCACGTGATAGCGCTGCGCCACACTCGGAGAGACACAAAGACTCGCAAGCAGGGAAAGCCAGAGCATCGCGCGGGAGAAGCGCAGCGCACCACGCGTCACAAAGCGATGGTCTAGCCAGCTCGACGCACCCACTCGATCAGAAGACGTAGGGTTCTC
>CAYSMT010000325.1:0-4231 GCA_964432135.1 uncultured Acidobacteriota bacterium | reverse complement strand
AACGCCCGCCTACCAAAAAGCCAGCCTGCCCGCGGGCGCACTCTTGCGCACCGGCCCGGGGCAGAGTTATGACACCAAACAGAAATTGGAGAGCGCCAAAGCTATGACCGTTCTCGGCCAGACCGAGGTTGCGGGCCAGATTTGGTTACGCCTTGCGGGCAATGGCTGGATTGAAGCCAGCCAAACAACGGGCGTTGACTTAGCGCAAGTGCCGATGGTAAGTCCCGCAGACATCCCCGCTACCCCCACGCCCGTGCAGGCGAGCTCTTCCTCGCCATGGGTGACCAGGGGCGCGCCGCGGACGCCTTCGTCAAAAGCTTGCCAGCAGATGACGATCCGCGCCGCCGGGCGCTGATGCGCGTTCATCTGCTTCAGCAGCGGCAACTCTTCGGAGCGGCTCTGGTCGAACTAGCTAACGCGGTCGAAGCTGGTGTGGATGCGAACACCCTGCTCGGGCTCAAGGCCCAGCTTCTCGCTGGCCAGGGAGAAGGGGACGCGGCACTCAAGGCCTTGGAGATCTGGGCGGAACGCGAACCCAAGAGCTATCGGCCTTGGCTCGAACTCGCCCGCCTCGAAGCGAATATGGGACGCGTAGATGAGGCGTTACGACACCTCGGCGCCGCTGAGGTGCTCGCGCCTTCCTCGATCGACGCGGAGGTGCGCCACGACCCGATCTTCTACCTCTTGGGCGCCAACAGCGTCCTCGCCCGCCGCGCAGGTCACTTTCACGGCCGTGGGAGACCCTCCACCGTGGCGCCCGCGATGAGTCGTTAGGGAATCTGACACGATGCGGCGTGTTCTTTCTGCGGGAGTCCTCACAGCCGCACTGGTCGCGTTTCTTATCCAGGCACTGAGCATGGGGCTTTGCCTCCAGGATGACGCCTTCATCAGCCTCCGCTACGCGCGCCATTTCGTTGAAGGTCTCGGCCTCGTGTACAACCCTGGAGAAGCCGTCGAGGGATACACCAACTTCCTCTGGACGGCTCTCGCGAGCCTGCCTTTCCTCACGGGCTGGGATCCGTTGCTATTCATGCGTCTCTGCGGAATTGCCGCAGGTCTCGCGGGCCTGCTCGCCACCGGAGCGTTGGCGCGCAGCGTCAGCGGGCAGACGCCTTTCGCGGCGGTCTTCGCCGTCGCGCTCGCGGCGAGCCTGCCCTTCTTCGCCGCGGAGGCGGCGATGGGTCTCGAAACGACGGCTTTTGCGGCTCTCGGCGCCTTCGCCATTGCCGCATATCTTGCCGAACGCGCCAACGAGGCGCGCTGGCCGCTCTCCGCTCTCCTGCTCGCCGCCGCCGCGCTGACGCGCCCGGAGGGCCTGCTCGTGGCGCTGATGGTTTTCGCCTCGGAGCTCTTGGCCGGGCGTTGGCGCAAGACGCGCTTCTGGTCGCGCGGCCTTCTCTTCGGAATTCCCGTCGCGGCCCACCTCGTCTTTCGCATCGCCTTCTACGGCGACATCGTCCCCAACACCTTTCACGCGAAGGTCGGAAGTGGCCTCGATATGCTGGCACGAGGAAGCCACTACACGGGTGAGTTCCTTCTCGCTGCAGCGCCGCTTGTCTTGCTGGCATTAGCAGGAGCCGCCGTGCTGCTACGGGCCGTGCAGCAGAAGCGACCTGCGGGTTGGCTGCTGCTGATCGTCGTTCCTCTCAGCTACCTAGCCTATGTGGCATACGTCGGCGGCGACTATAAGCCGACCTATCGCTTCTTCGCGTTGCCCTCGCTCTTCCTCGCTGCCCTCGGTGGCCGAGCCCTCGCATGGATGGCTGCACGTCAGCGCATGGCGGCCAGCGGTGCGCTACTCGTCGCGGCCGCCTTGCTCGTCTGGCAAGGCGGTCCCGCACGGACCTTCGCCGCGTGGCGCGAGGAGGTGCTCCCGGTTCATACCGAGGCCGGCCAATGGCTCGGCACTCATCTCGCGAGGGGGAGCTGGCTCGCCACAGGCAACGCAGGCGTGATCCCTTACTTCTCGCGCCTACGAACCATCGATATGTACGGGTTGTGCGATCGCTACATTGCCGCGCGAGCCCTACCCCTCGGAGCAGGGCTCCCCGGTCATGAGAAAGGCGACGGTCGCTATGTCCTCGACAAGGCCCCCGAGGTGATCCTTTTTCAGTTTGCACGTTTTAGCGAGGCGACCATGAGCGTTCAAGAGATCGGGCAACTGCCGATGTCGCTGAGTGAGAAAGAAATCTGGTCCGATCCGCGCTTTCACCGCGACTACCGCCTCGTCAGCGTGCCTCTCCAAGCGAGCGTATTTCATTTCTTCCAACGCCGCCGAGACGCGTCGGGGCCGCGGCCATGAGATCTCATCGAGCCTCGTGGATGCTGCTTTTATTCTTCGGCCTGTCCACTTGGTCCTGCGGTTCCTCCCATCCCAACCTGATCATCATCTCGATCGACTCCTTCCGCGCTGACCAACTCAACGCGCGTGTCGACGGACGGAGTCTGACACCACGGATGGACGCTCTGGCGGATGAGTCCGTCGTCTTCGAGCATGCCGTGGCACCCGCTCCCTGGACGACTCCTTCGCTGATCTCCCTCATGACCGGTCTGCTTCCGGTCGCCCACGGCGTCTTTGATCACGACCGCGCGCTCGCCCAAGGTACGCCGACCCTCGCCGAGCGATTCGCGGCAGCAGGCTATCGCACGGCGGCCTTTGTACCCGCGGTGACGCTACGGCCCGAGTTCGGATTCGGCCGTGGCTTCGAGATCTATGACTACGAGGAGTTCGGCCACACCCGCGTGTCGAGTCCCCGACTGAGCGGAAAGCTCCTCAACCAGCTCGACCGCTGGCGTGACGAGAGAAGCTTCATCTGGATCCACCTCTGGGATCCCCATTACAACTACAACCCCCCTACGCCTTTCGACGATGCCTTTCGCCGCGGTGAGCGCCCACCCAGCGTGCAAGTCCAGTGCCTGAAGTGGTTCCCAAATGCCGTGACGCCAGCCCAGGGAGAGTTCCTGCGCAGCCAGCAGGAGGGCGAGCTCAATTACACGGACCACTACCTTGGCGAGATCGTCGACGAACTCGCCAAAAACGGCCGCCTCGAGCGCACGATCCTGGTGATTCTTGCGGACCACGGTGAAGCCTTCCTCGAGCATGGCTGGCTCGGGCATACGAACCGCGTCGATGAAACCCTCGTCCATGTGCCACTCATGATCCACTGGCCGCAAGCCTTGTCTCCCGTACGAATCAACGCGACCGTCTCCACGGCCTCCCTCGGGCGCACCCTCCTTGAACTCGCACAGCTACCGGACCCTGGATCTTTCGGAAGCGAGCGCTGCCTTCCCCTCGTTTCGCCACCCAAAAATCGAGGCCGCGACGCGATCGCAGAGACACGCCGTCGAGGCTGCTTGACCGCTTTGGTCCGCGATCACGACAAGTACATCATCAATCAACTCAACTGTCGCGAGAGCTTCTTTGATCTTTCGCGCGATCCCGGCGAACGCGAAGACCTCGCCGGCAGCGCCACGCCACAACTGCTCTCCGCTCGACGTACCCTTGCTGAGCGACTGCGCTCGCTCGCTGCGAGCGCGCCACCGCGGGCGATGCTGGCATCCGAAATCGTCGACGAGGCGCGGCAACGCCTGCTTTCGCTTTCCTATGTCGGGGGCGGGTCAACCCACGCAGCGACTCGAAACGAGGATCCCTGCGCACAGCTCCACAACGGCACAGAGGTCGACAGCTTCGGCGATCGAGCCGATGAGCTGATCTGCCCGGAACGTGGCGCTTTGGACTGCCTTGACAAGCTTCTCGCTGCGGGCTCTTGAAGGACGGTCACTTCTTTTCAGGGCGCCGGCTCGAACGCGGTCCCGGGATTGCCAGGAAAATCCGGCAGCACTTCGACGGCGGAAAAGGCCGTGATCTCTCCATCCTTGGCCAGGGCCAATCCGCCGATGGTCTGCCCCCACATCCCAAGGAACAGAGTCGGAGGGCCGTAGCTCTCGTCGGCTCTGCGCGAAAAGAGACTGCTTGAACTCGCGGCAACGGCGTCAATTCCGGGGACCTTCGAGAGGATACGGCGCAGCGTGACCTGACCGAGCGTCGTGAGAAGAATGATTCGGTCGGCCCGGGCCCGGACACGAGGCAGAATCTCACGCAGCGCGACCTCGGGATCGACAGTGATCACGGTCCCCACGGCAGCATCTCCCCACACGGCATGTCCGACGAAGGGCATCAGAGAAAGGAAAGCGATCTTGCCGGCGGCGGTCTGTAGGACAACCGCTTCAG
>CAYSMT010000324.1:0-4236 GCA_964432135.1 uncultured Acidobacteriota bacterium | reverse complement strand
GACCTCCACGTTGTTGATCCGATCCGCCGTGCCGCCTGGGACGCTGACTCCTGCAGAGAAGACGTTGCCGCGGAAGATCGTCCCCGAAGGCGAGACGAGCTCGAGGTCGAGATCGTTGACGAGATTGACCGTGGCGGCGGGGGTTGAAGGATAGTCCGTCCACGCGAGGACAACCCGCAGCGGTTCGTTCGCGTCGAGGACATTAAGGGTGTAGGTGTCGGGCGCGTTGGCAGGAGAGGTGAAGCGTGTGGCAACGTCCTTGATGAACAGTCGCCGATGGTCCTCGGGGAAATAAAGGACATCATCAAGGGTGATCCGGCCCCAGCCTTGGGCATGGGATGGAACGGGATCAGCGAGGGAGTTCATCGGAGCCGCCGAGGCGATCAGTGCTGCCCGCAAGAGCGCTGCCGATGGTGTGAGGGCATCTCCCGCGTCGGCTGTACCGGAAGGGTAGAAGCCTTTGACGAAGTACTCTCGTGCGAGAGCTGCCAGGCCTGCGGCCGTGGGGCAGGCCATACTCGTCCCACTCATTGATGTCGTGCCACAGTTGTTCGTCTTGATGTCGAAGTCGTTTCTCGCGGAGATGATGCTGGATCCCGGCGCCGTTAGGTCTGGCTTGATCCGGCCGTCGTGGGTCGGGCCCTTCGACGAAAAATACGCGAGGTCGTTTGCCGCAGCGCCGTGCAGCGTAGCTCCGACCGCCAGGACGTTCTTGGCGGTTGCCGGACTTGCCACGGTCTCTCGCGTGCCGCCGTTGTTGCCCGCGGCGAAGACGAGCAGGAAGTCAGGGTGCGTCCACATGAACGCATCGGCGTCTTCCGAGCCGTCAGAGTAGATGTTGTACGGCGTGAGGTTCTCCCGATCGCCGTAGGAGTTTGAGTGAATTCGCGCGCCCTGTCGATAGGCCTGATTGAAGAAGGGTGTCAGATCGGCGGCAGGACAGCCGAGGGCCGGCATGTCGGCGCAGTCATCGGTCCTATAGCCGCCGTCTTGCATCACGATCTTCGCAAGGGGGGCCATGCCGTCGCCATAATCTCGTCTTCCCAGTGAGCTCAGGTTGTCGCCGGCAACTGTTCCTGCGACGTGAGTGCCATGGCCCTGGGTGTCCCAGTCGGCCGGGTCTGAGGGAGTCTCGGTGTTCCAGAGGAAGTCGACGATGAGGACCTTGCGTTGCGCGGGATCGGGACTGCCGACGCCGAAGCCCCGGACGGTGGGCGGGAGGCCGAGCTTCTCGTCGCGGAAAAAGCACATGTCCGCATCGATACCGGTGTCGAGCACACCGACGATTTGGCCTTCGCCAAAGATGCCGTGATCGAAAACGGGCGTGCTCTGATTGTGGTCGAGCCCGGACTGACCGACCCAGGCACTTGCATCATTGAGCAGACGATAGGAAGGACGTCGTCCAAGCCAGAGCGTCTCCGGCCAGGCAGCGATAGCGGCCCGCGCCGCGACGAGCTGAGCAGGCGTGGGTGTCATGATGATGCGACCAGGCCGAGCGTCGAGTATGTCCGAGGCGCTGCGTCCGGGTGCGAAGCCCTGGACAGGCAGGCCGAGATCGGTCAGGCGCCGGGCGATGAGCTTTACGTCGGTCTCAGCGAACACGCGTAGCGTCGTGGGCACGCTCGCCCGCGTGTCGCTGGTCTTGAGGGCAGCGATTTCGGGGGCCATGCGCAATCCGGGATGGAAGGGAGCAACCCAAAGGACTTCAGGGAGCGCCACGATCCGGTCCAACGCGGCAGAATCGAGGCGGACCAGCGCGCCACGGTTGCCGAGTGCATTGATCCAACGCGCGCCGGCCCGTGCGAGACTCCGCCGGCTTTCAGCTCCGAGGGGCGCACGTAATCGCACCAACGCCGCGCCGCCGAAGGTTGCGAGTTGCTCCTGCGAGATGAGGAGTTGCGGCGGGAGTCCGGCCCTGTCCGTCGGGCCGGTGAGGACGCCACTGCGGAGCTCAACGCGCGCCGGTCCCACGCTTTCAGCCCCGTCCTGAGCGTGCGCGAGGTCGGCCAGGAAAAGCCCGGCCAAGAGCGCGGGCAGGAAGAACCATGGTGATCGGAAGGAGGGTATAAATATACGCATGGCGGAAGAATACGGCCAACGCGATGAGAGTGTGAGCTTAGTCTCAGGGTGCGATTTGCAGACCTGCACGGAGGGGTGGCAGAGTGGTGTGTGGAGCGTCACTTTGGTCGCTCACAGTGCAAATAAATGGCTGTAGGCCATCGAGTTAGCGCGCGGGCGTCCAGTCCTCCGGGATCTCGACGGCGGTTACCCGTCCTTGGGCGCAGAGCTCATCCTCGGCGAAGAGTTCGATCTCGACGACGATCTTACGGCCCTTGATCTCGGCGATGCTCCCGCGCAGGACGAGCTCCGGCCCGAGGGGCGTCGGCTTGAGGTAGCGTACCTCGAGGGAAGCCGTCACGAAGCGATGAGGGGGTGGATCGCTCATGGCCTGGCCGGCGGCACGGTAGGCGGCGGCAGCGGCGCTGCCTGTACCGTGACAGTCGATCAAGGAGGCGATGAGGCCTCCGTAAACGAAGCCCGGGATTGCGGTGTGGCAGGCGCGTGGCGTGTAGCGGGTGACCGTCTCGTCGCCGTCCCAGAAGGTACGGATGCGCAGGCCCTGCTCGTTGAGTTGCCCGCAGCCGTAGCAGTGGTTGAACTTGTCCGTGTAGTAATCCTGAAAAGCCTTGCTGTGCATCGTCGTGTTCTCCGCGCGAGGGAGCCGCTCTCCTTCAGATACGAAAACAGACGCCCGCCACCATTTTTTCAACAAGGGTACCTTGTTGCGAAAACGATGGCGGGTACCTCTCCTGACACTTTCGCAGGGCGCGTCTCAAGATGAGCGACTGTTTTGGAGGACTCGTGTGAGCGCGGCGACAGTTCCTGAGATGTCGGACAGGTTCTGCGGAACGATGAGGGTATTGCCCTCCTTGGCCAGCTTGCCGAACTCGGTGAGGTAGTGCTCGGCGATGCGCAGGCTGACGGCTTCTGCTCCGGAAGGTTCCGAGATCGCGAGCGCGATCTTGCGCAGGCCCTCGGCCGTCGCCTGAGCGACCCGCTCGATTTCTTGGCCGCGACCTTCCGCCTCGTTGATACGCTTGAGCTTCTCTCCTTCGGATACGGAGATCATCTCCTGGCGTTCCCCGTCAGCGCGGTTGATCTGAGCTTGGCGCTCACCTTCGGAGCGGGCGATCTCGGCGCGCTTCTCGCGCTCGGCGCGCATCTGCTTCTCCATCGCTTCCTGCACCGACTGCGGTGGTGTGATGTTCTTGATTTCGTAGCGCGTGACCTTGATGCCCCACGGATCTGACGCCTCGTCGACGGCCTTGACGACCTGGGCGTTGACCGATTCACGTTCGACGAAGGTTCGGTCGAGCTCAAGCTTGCCGATCTCGCTGCGCATGGTGGTCATTGAGAGCTGCGTCACGGCGAAGACGTAGTTGTGGATGCCATAGGCAGCCTTGCGGGGGTCCATGACGCGCAGGTAGAGGATGCCGTCAACCTCGACCGAGACATTGTCTTTCGTAATGCAGACCTGTGGCGGAACGTCGATCGCCTCCTCTTTTAGGCTGAGCTTATAGGCAACCCTGTCGGCGATCGGCCAGAGAAAGTGGAAACCCGCGTCGAGAGTTCTCGAGTACTTTCCGAGACGTTCGACGACGAAGGCCATGCGTTGCGGCACGATGCGCGCCGACATGAACAAGGCCAACGCAACGAGGGCGATCGCCCCGAAGAGGATGATTCGAAGCAGGAAGGCAACATCCATGAGATTACTCCTTCTCCTCAGCAGGTCTAACCTGGAGGGTGATGTTCTTCTTGCACACGATCGAGACCGACGCCCCCGCGGGAATTGTCGTGTTGGCCTCGGCTTTCCATTCGCTACCTTGGAAGAAAACACGGCCTGAGATGGCCCCTGGTTCGATTTGCTGGGTTACGCGGGCGATGCGCCCATGAAACTCGGCTCCCTCGTCGTACTCTTTGACGGCACTCACCCGGCCGACAAGTTGTTTGGAGAGGAAGCGGCGCAAAGAGAAGAGCAGCACGACGGACGCGACGCAGAACACGAGGAGCTGCAGCGGTAGGGAACCGAGCATTCCGAGCCAGACGAGCAGTGCTGTGATGAAGGCTCCGAAGCCGAAGAAGACGAGGATCACTCCCGGAACCACGAATTCGAGCGCGCACAGCACGATGCCGCATCCCAGCCAGATCAGGGCCATGAGATCCGTAGACATGTTC